>NZ_JBYSZR010000020.1:0-85321 GCF_058787375.1 Stenotrophomonas sp. FW305-3-2-15-E-LB1 | reverse complement strand
TGTGAGCGGCATGGATGCCGCGACCAAGCCCCCATGGACGGGTTTACGGCGTCCCCTGCCACCGGACCCACCCCGCCTACCCTCAGGAAACCAGCTTCTGCTTTTGACGTTGACGTTGATCTGCAGCAGGTGCAGGGCTGCAAGCCCTGCCGTACACAGCCCCCTGAGCATTCCACGCAGTGGTTTGAGCGCATCGCGCGCGCGCCACCCGGCACGCTGCACGGCAACGGAATCCCCCGCCTTGCCGAGTCCCTCATGAACCTCCATCACCTGCCCCTGCGCGCCGCGCTGCTGCTGGCACTGTCCTCCCTGCCGCTGGCTGCCATGGCCGAAGCCATCTCGCCGGCCCCCGCCCAACAGGTGCCGGGCGTCTACCACCAGCGCGTCGGCGCCCTGCAGGTCACCGCCCTGTTCGATGGCGTGGTCGCGCTGGGCCGGCAGGAAGTGGTGGGTGTCGCGCCCACCCTGGTCACCCGCCTGCTCGATGGCCGCTATGTGCCCGAAGACAGCAAAGGCCTGCAGACCGCGGTCAACGCCTTCCTGGTCCGCCAGGGCAACCACCTCACCCTGGTCGACACCGGCACCGCGCAGTGCTTCGGTCCCGGCCTGGGCCAGGTGCTGGGCAACCTGCGCGCGGCAGGCGTGGACCCGGCCGAGGTGGACGACGTGCTGCTCACCCACGCCCATCCTGACCATATGTGTGGCGTGCTGGATGCGCAGGGCCAGCCGGCCTATCCCAAGGCCACCGTGTGGCTGTCCAGGGCCGATGCCGATTACTGGCTGGACCCGGCCAGCGAAGCCGGTGCGCCGGAGGGCGTGCGCTTCGCTTTCCCGCTGGCGCGCAACGCGGTGGCGCCGTATCAGGCCAGCGGTCACCTGCGCACCTTCAGCCCCGGCGATGCCCTGCCCGGCGGAGCGGTCGCGATGGACAGCCACGGCCATACCCCCGGCCATGTCTCCTACCGGTTCGACAGCCAGGGTCAGTCATTGCTGGTGTGGGGGGATGTGCTGCACTTCCACGCGGTGCAGTTCGCACACCCGGAAGCGGCCTTCGAGGCCGATGCCGACCGCAAGGCGGCCATCGCCAGCCGTCGCGCCCTGCTGCAGCAGGCCACCGCCCAGGGCTGGTGGGTGGCCGGTGCGCACCTGCCGTTCCCCGGCCTGGGCCATGTGCGCCGCGAGGGCGAGGCCTATGCGTGGGTACCGGCGGAATATTCGCCGTTGAAATGAAGTGCCGCCGGGCATGGCGCCGTTGCCGGCCAGCGGCCGGCACTACCAGAAGGCAGGTCGGTAGCGCCCGGCTGCCAGCCGGGCGACCAGCAGACGCCTTACGCCAGCCCCAGCCAGCCGCCGATCACGCCGCGGGCTTCATCCACGCCGGTGCGGTCCTCACCGGAGAACACCTGCACGCTGACGCTGTCGCCGTAGGCCGAATGCAGTTCCTTGCGCACCTTCTGCAGGGTCTGCATCTGCTGGCTGCGGCTGAGCTTGTCGGCCTTGGTCAGCAGCGCGTGCGCCGGCATGCCGCGCTGCACGGCGTAGGACAGCATCTGCCGGTCGTAGTCCTTCAGCGGGTGGCGGATGTCCATCACCACCACCAGGCCCTTGAGGGCTTCGCGGGTGCGGAAGTACCGGTCGATGAAGGCCTGCCAGTGCGCCTGCAGGTCCAGCGGCACCTTGGCGTAGCCGTAACCGGGCAGGTCGACCAGGTGCGCTTCCGGGGTGATCTGGAAGAACACCAGCTGCTGGGTGCGGCCGGGGGTCTTGGACACGCGGGCCAGGGAGTTCTGCCGGGTCAGCGCGTTGAGGGCGCTGGACTTGCCGGCGTTGGAGCGGCCGGCGAAAGCCACTTCGGCCCCTTCATCGGGCGGCAGCTGCCGCACGTTATGGGCCGAGAGGTGGTAACGGGCGCGTTCGATGAGCAATGACATGTGCCTAGGATCGCATGTTGCGGCGCCGCGCGCCCGTTCCCGGCGCCGCCGGCCGGGAAAATGCTGCACTGCTGCGTTGACCGTGCGCGGAAACGGCGTTGATAATCCGGGCGATGCCGGCGGCCACCGCCCGGCCCGGTCCATACGGAGCTTTAGCATGCGCCACGCTCGCGTTCTTGCCGTATCCGCTCTTGCCACTGCCGTCGTCGTTGCCGCTGCTGCCTTCGCGCAGACCACGCTGACCCCGCTGCCGGACAACGGGCCGATCCGCACGGCCTCGCTGGAGGTCGATTTCAGCAAGACCACCTGGGGCGACGCCAAGGCCGGCCAGACCAAGGCCTCGGCCTGCGCGGCCTGCCACGGGGCCGACGGCAATTCCACGGTGGAGATGTACCCGTCCATCGCCGGCCAGAGCGAGCGCTACGTGGCCCAGCAGATGGCCCTCATCGCCAACGGCCAGCGCAGTTCCGGCGCATCGGTGGCGATGGTGCCCTTCGTGCAGAACCTCACCCCGCAGGACATGCGCGATATCGGCGCGTTCTTCGCCACCCAGAAGGCCACCGCCGGCATCGCCGACGATACGGCCGTGACCGATGGCCCCTACAAGGGCATGAAGTTCTACGAGATCGGCCAGCAGCTGTACCGCGGCGGCGACGCCACGCGCGGCCTGCCGGCCTGCATGGCCTGCCACGGTCCCAGCGGCGCCGGCAACCCAGGCCCGGCCTATCCGCACATTGGCGGCCAGCACGCCAGCTATGTCGCTCGCCGCCTGCAGGAGTACCAGGCCGGGCAGACCAACGAGACCGACAAGGCGCACTTCCAGATCATGGCCGCCGTGGCCCAGAAGCTCAGCGAACAGGAAGTCCAGGCCCTCTCCAGCTACCTGCAGGGCCTGCACAACAAGGCCGATGACATCGCCGCCGAAGCCGCCGCCACGCAACCGGCCGCCGCCCCCTGACCGCCACTGGTCGGCCCGGGTCGCCACGGCGGCCCGCGGCTGCGGTATGTTTCCTTCACGCCGGCGGCTGCGCCGGCGTTGTTATTTTCAATGGAGATGCGTGTCGATGAGGTTGATTCCCCGCCTTCTGCTGTCCCTGCTGGTGATGCTGCCGCTGGCCGCTTACGCCGCTACCCCCGCCAATGCCCCGCTGGTTGAAGGCAAAGACTACGAACGCATCGCCAAGTCCGGCCCGTTCCAGCCCCTGGCCGGCAAGATCGAAGTCGTTGAAGTCTTCGGCTACACCTGCCCGCATTGCGCCCACTTCGAGCCGCAGCTGGAAGCCTGGGCCGCCAAGCTGCCGGCCGACGTGCGCTTCACCCCGGTCCCGGCCGCCTTCGGCGGTGCCTGGGATGCCTGGGCCCTGGCCTATTACGCCGCCGATGAAGTGGGCGTGGCCAAGCGCAGCCACGCCGCCGTGTTCAAGGCCCTGCACGAGCAGGGTTCGCTGCCGATGCAGAACGTCTCGGCCGATGAGCTCGCCACCTTCTACAGCGCCTATGGCGTGAGCGCCGACCGCTACAAGCAGGCCCTGCGTGGCGATGCGGTGCAGAAGAAGGTCGCCGAGGCCCGTGCCTTCGCCCAGCGCACCCAGGTGCCGGGCACGCCCGCCATCATCATCAACGGCCAGTACCTGGTGCGTGGCAACAGCTTCGAGGACCAGCTGCGCATCGCGTCCAAGCTGATTTCCGAAGCCCGCGCCCGCCGCTGAACCAATCCCGACCATCGACACGGCGCTGTCGCCGCCGCATGTCATCATTTCCCCCTGGCCGGCGCCCGCCGCCGGCCCCACCTTTCCAGATGCTGGAGACGTTTCAATGAAGACCCGTATCGCTGCTTTCGCACTTGCAGCCCTGCTGCCGATCCTGGCGGCCTGCAAGGCCGACGATGGCACCACCAACACCACCGCTCCGGCTGAACCGGCCGCGACCCCGGCTGCCGCCGAGCCTGCCGCGACCCCCGCCGCCGAGCCCGCTGCCGGCGCCGAAGGCGCTGCCCCGGCCGCCACCGACACCGCTGCGGCTGCGGCCCCGGCCCCGACCACCACCGCGCTGACCGGCCCGGCCCCGGTGGAAGGCGCCGACTACCAGCTGATCAGCAACGGCCAGCCGTTCCAGCCGGCTGCCGGCAAGGTCGAAGTGGTCGAGATCTTCGGTTACGTCTGCCCGGCCTGCGCCGCCTTCCAGCCGCTGGTCGGCCCGTGGAAGGCCGGCCTGCCCAGCGACGTGAACTTCGTCTACGTGCCGGCCATGTTCGGCGGCACCTGGGACAACTACGCCCGTGCCTTCTACGCCGCACAGACCCTGGGCGTGCAGGAGAAGACCCACGAGGCGCTGTACGCCGCCATCCACTCGCAGCAGACCCTGAAGGGTGAGCGTGGCGCCGACTCGGTCGACGACATCGCCAAGTTCTACGCCGGCTACGGCGTGGATCCGAAGCAGTTCGCCGCCACCATGGGCAGCTTCGCGGTGAATGCCAAGACCAACTCGGCCAAGCAGTTCGCCCAGCGCAGCCAGATCAGCGGCACCCCGTCGATCATCATCAACGGCAAGTACCTGGTGAAGGGCAAGACCTTCCCGGACATGCTGCGCATCGCCGACCATTTGATCGCCCGCGAACGCGGTGCGGCCCAGGCGCACTGATCCAGAGAGAAAGCATTGCCGGCCGTGACTTCCCCCCACACACGGACCCTGCGCTTGCTGACGGCCAACATCCAGGCCGGCTCGAGCACCCGCCGCTACAGCGACTATGTGACCCGCAGCTGGTCACATGCGCTGCCGGCGGGACGCAAGCGCAGCAGCCTGGACGCGATCGCCACCCTGGCGCGCGGCCATGACATCGTCGGCCTGCAGGAGGCCGACCCGGGCAGCCTGCGGTCGGGCTTCACCAACCAGACCCACTACCTGGCCCAGCGCGCCGGCTTCAACTACTGGAGCCACCAGCCGAACCGGCGCATGGGCGGGGTGGCGTCCAGCGCCAACGGCCTGCTGAGCAAGCTGGAACCGGTGGAAGTACAGGACCACGCCCTGCCCGGCCGTATCGGCGGGCGCGGCGTACTGCTGGCCAAGTTCGGCGATGGCGAGGACGGCCTGGCCGTGGCGGTGGCCCACCTGTCACTGGGTGCGGGTTCGCGGATGTCCCAGCTCGGCTTCATCGCCGAGCTGCTGTCCGACCATCCCAACGCGGTGCTGATGGGCGATTTCAACTGCCTGGCCGAGCGCCCGGAAATGCAGGTGCTGTACCAGAAGACCCGGCTGCAGCCGCCGGGCTGCGTGGTGCCGACCTTCCCCAGCTGGCGCCCGGACCGGGCCATCGACCACATCCTGGTCAGCAGCAACCTGCAGACCCGCAGCGTGGAAGCCGTACCGGCCGCGTTCTCCGACCACCTGGCCCTGGCCATGGCCATCGACGTTCCCGCCGACGCCCTGCGCTGACCCGCCGCGCGGGTGGGTGCGGACTTCCACTGCTCTGGTGGGTGCGGACCGTTGGTCCGCACGCTCTCCGCCGGGCACACCCCGGCGCTACCCCACCTGCACCACCGGCGTTCTCAACCGCCGCGGTCATCGTGCTGCCTACCGAAGCCACCACCGTGCAGCCGATTGCCAGCCACTGAACGCCGGCCAGCTGCTCGTGCAGCAACAGCATCGCCCACAGCGCGGCTACCGCCGGTTCCATGCTGATCAGGATGCCGAAGGTTTCCTTGGGCAGGCGCTTGAGCGCCATCATTTCCAGCGACATCGGGATCGCGCTGGACACCAGCGCCACCAGCAGGCCCGCCAGCAGGATCTTCGGCTCCAGCAGCGCCATGCCGGCGTGGGCCACGCCCACCGGCACCACCACCAGCGACGCAGCCAGCAGCCCCAGCGAAACCGTATGGCCGGCATGCAGGTGGCCGGCGCGCTTGCCGAAGACGATGTACAGGCCCCAGCACGCCGCGGCGCCCATGGCGTAGAGCACGCCAGCAGGATCCAGCGCCGGCCCGCCGCCCAGTGGCAGCAGCAGCAACAGGCCCAGCAGCGCGCACCCTACCCAGACGAAGTCGATCGGCCGCCGCGAGGACAGCATCGCCACCGTCAACGGGCCGGTGAACTCGATGGCCACCGCGATGCCGAAGGGAATGGTGCGGATGGCCATGTAGAACAGCAGGTTCATCAGGCCCAGGGTCAACCCGTAGCGGAGGATGGTCATCGCATCCACGCGGCTGGTTTTCCAGCGCCACGGCCGCCAGAACAGCAGCAGCAACAGGGCCGAGAAGCCCACGCGCAACGCGCTGGTGCCCTGCGCGCCGACCAGGGGGAACAGGTGTTTGGCATAGGAAGTGCCGATGGCCAGCGCGGTAACCGAGCCGAGCACCGCCAGCGCCGGCAACATCGGCGCGAATCGGGAAGTCTGCATGCGCCCAGTCTATTGCGCTGGCGGCGAGCACTTGGCTCAATTGAGGGCCCGTCCGCGCAATTTCTGCTCGCCATGGCCACCGCCCCCGTGCTGGACAGCTTCGACCACGCCATCCTCGACCTGCTGCAGCGGGACAACGCCCTGCCGCAGCGGCAGATTGCCGAGGCCGTGCACCTGTCCACGCCCGCCGTGCAGCGGCGCATCAAGCGACTGCAGGACAGCGGCGTGATTTCCGCCAACGTGGCCGTGGTCGACGCGGCCAGGGTCGGTCGCCCGCTCACGATCATCGTCGAAGTACGCGTGGTCAGCGAGCAGCGCGAGAAGGTGGCCCCGTTCCGCCGCCGCGTGCAGGATGACCCGGCCGTGCAGCAGTGCTACTCGATCACCGGCGACGGCGATTTCCTGCTGCTGCTTTCGGCGGCCTCGATGGAAGAGTACGAAGCGATCACCGAGCGACTGTTCGGCGGCGACGACAACATCGAGCGCTTCCGCACCTCGGTGGCGCTGGGCACGTTGAAGCGCAGCTTCTCGGTCCCGCTGGCATGACCTCGCCGCCCTCCCCTGCCCGACGCCTGCGCCGCTGGCTGCTGTCCGGCGCCCTGCTGCTGGCCGCCGGCATCGCCGCGCTCTCCCTGTGGAACAGCCCCTGGGCGGCGGCACCGAAGATGCTGTGGACACTGGGACGCATGCCTGTGGCCACTGAACTGCCGGTACCGGTAGACGGCGTGCGGCCCAGGCAGATCGCCAACACATTCGGCGCGCCCCGCGGCCGTGACCGCACCCACGCCGGCATCGACATCTTCGGCAAGCGCGGCACGCCCGTGCGCAGCGCTACCGCAGGCGTCATCGCCGATGTGAGCGAACGCGGGCTCGGCGGGCGCCAGGTCTGGGTGATCGGGCCCGGCCGCGAGCGCTACTACTACGCGCACCTGGAAGACTGGGCCGAGGGCCTGGCGCGAGGCCAGGTGGTGCAGGCCGGCCAGCTGCTGGGCTACGTGGGCGACAGTGGCAATGCCAAGGGCACGCCGCCGCACCTGCACTGGGGCATCTACGGTACGGACGGCGCCCGCGACCCGTTGCCGCTGCTGCGTTGACGCCGCCAGACGCGCCCTGCGTCATTTGTAAATAGAAACAATTCGCATTACCATGTTTGCGTTTTCCGGGCAGCCAGGACGGTTCGCCCTTCTTCGCATTGCCCAGCCACCGCCTTGGAACGCAGGGCCCCGCCAGCGGCGTGAGACCCCCACCAGCCGCGGCGCCAGACCATCCGGGAAGCCGGTCGGACGCACGCACGTGCCCGTCCAGGAAACCCAATGATCCGTTCGACCCTTGCCCTGCTGCCGCACCGCCTGTCCGCGGCGGTGCTCTCCGCCCTGTGCCTGGCCGCCGCGCCTGCCGCCTTCGCCGAAACCGCCGCCGACCCGACCACGCTCGACAAGGTGGTGGTGAAGGGTGAGCGCGCCGAAGGCTACTCGGTGCGCAGGACCTCGGCCGGTACCCGCTTCGACCTGGCCCCGCGCGAGATCCCGCAGTCGGTCAGCATCATCAGCCACCAGCGCATCGAGGACCAGAACCTCGACGACATCATCGACGTGCTGGGCAACACCACCGGCGTGAGCAGCACCCAGTCCGATACCGAGCGTACCGAGTTCTACGCGCGCGGTTTCTACATCGACAGCTACCAGTTCGATGGCCTGCCGACGCAGATGGTGCAGAACTGGAGCTACGGCGATTCCGGCCTGGACCTGGCCCTGTACGACCGCGTGGAAGTGGTGCGTGGCGCCACCGGCCTGCTCAGCGGCGCCGGCAACCCGTCGGCGTCGGTGAACCTGATCCGCAAGCACGCCGACAGCGCCGAGCTGGCCGGCAGCGTCTCGGTCAACGTCGGCAGCTGGGGCCGCACCCGCACCACGGTGGACGTGGGCAGCGCACTGAATGCCAGCGGCACCGTGCGTGGCCGTGTCATCGGCAGCTACCTGGACACCGATGCGCAGATGGACCGCTACAACCAGCACAAGACGCTGGGCTACATGGTCATCGATGCCGACCTGACCCCCGATACGCAGCTGAGCGTGGGCTACGACTACCAGCAGAAGCGCGCCAACGGCGCGACCTGGGGCGGCTTCCCGATGCTGTTCTCCGATGGCACCAGCACCGGCTACGACGAGTCGTTCAATGCCAGCCCGAACTGGACCTACTGGGACACCACCAGCAAGCGCGCCTTCGCCACCCTGGAGCACGGCTTCGCCAACGGCTGGAAGTTCAAGATCGGCGCCACGCATGACGAGACCAAGGCCGACGACAAGCTGTTCTACCCGGCCTACAACGACTGGGTTACCGGCGCCTCGTTCTTTGACAGGAACACCGGTGCGGGCATTTCGCCGTCGGCCGGCTTCTACAACACCGAACGCAAGGTCGACGCGATCGATGGCTTCGTTGACGGCCCGTTCCAGCTGTTCGGCCGCGAACACCAGTTCATGGCGGGCCTGAGCTACAACAAGCGCGACTACGCCAACTACGGCGACTACCAGGTCGGCGGTGCCGGCCTTGCCTGGGATCCCTTCTCCAGCTACCTGAACTGGACCGGCAACATCAGCGAACCGGACTGGAACCCGCTCAGCCTGGCCAGCGAAGGCACCATCACCCAGAAGGCCGGCTATGCCGCCACGCGCCTGTCGCTGGCCGATCCGCTGAAGCTGATCATCGGTGCACGCTACACCGACTGGAAGAGCGAAGGCGAAGGCGCCGATCGTTCGCACAAGGTGACCACGCCGTATGCCGGCCTGGTGTTCGACATCAATGACACCTACTCGACCTATGCTTCGTACACCGAAATCTTCCAGCCGCAGATGCTGAAGGACCGCAACGGCAGCTACCTCGATCCGGTCGACGGCAAGAGCTACGAAGTGGGCGTGAAGGGTGCCTGGTTCGACAACCGCCTCAATGCCTCGGTGGCCGTGTTCCGCATCGAGCAGGACAACGTCGGCCAGTCGACCGGCGAACCGGTGATCGGCGGAACCGGAGGCGAAACGGCCTACATCGCCGCTCGCGGCACGGTCAGCCGCGGCTTCGAGTTCGAGCTGAACGGCGAACTGGCACCGGGCTGGAACGCCACCTTCGGTGCATCGCGCTACGTGGCCAAGGACATCAATGACGCGGACATCAACACCAACCTGCCACAGACCACGCTGAAGCTGTTCACCAGCTACACCCCGCAGTCGCTGACCGCATTGACCGTGGGTGGCGGTGCCAACTGGCAGAACCGCATCTATTACGCGGTGCCGGCATACGGCCGCATCGAACAGGACGGCTACGCGCTGGTCAGTGCCTTCGTGCGCTACCGCATCTCGCCGGAGTTCAGCGTGCAGGCCAACCTGAACAACCTGCTGGACAAGAAGTACTACTCGCAGATCAACGGCTACGGTGCGTTCGGCGACGGCCGCAATGGCTCGCTGACCTTCACCTGGTCGTTCTGATGCAGAGGGCGCCGGGCAACCCCCGGCGCCGTGCCTTGTAGAGTCGAGCCGTGCTCGACTGGCTTTCGACCAAAGCAGCCGAGCATGGCCCGGCTCTACAGAACAGCGAAAAGCCACCGGGCATGGCCCGGCGCTACCAGTGAAACGCAGGTGCCGTTCCTTGGCACCTGCCTGTCAGCCTAGAACCGCAGGTCCGCGCGCATGTACCAGTAGCGGCCACGCGGAATGTCATAGGTCGAGGCGTCGTAGCCGTTCAACGAGCACGACAGGCAGATCGGCGGATCCTTGTCGAACACGTTGTTCAGGCCCGCGGTCAGCTGCAGCCCCTTCATCCAGTTGATTTTGTAGCCCACCTGCACATCGTGGTAGGTGGTGGCGGACAGCGTGTTGGTACCGGCGGCCTGGTTGCTGCACACCGGGAAGGCCACCGCATCACCGCAGTCTTCGGTCAGCTCGGAGATGTGGCGCACCGTCCAGTTGGCACTCCAGTTGTCCAGCGTCCAGCCGATGCTGGCGTTGCTGGTCCATTCCGGAATCGAGCTGTCGGCCACTTCCACGCCCGGCTTCTGCGGCTGCCGCTGGCCGGCCGCACCCGTGGCCTCGTAGCGGCCGACGAACGTGTTCTTCCAGCCCAGCTTGAACTGGCCGATGTCGCTCTGCGGCAGCGTCCAGAACATGTCCACGTCCCAGCCATCGGTCTTGATCGAACCCAGGTTGGTCAGGCGGTTGTTGAAGCTGCTGACCGCACCGGTGCTGGCGCGGGTGATGCCATCACAGTAGATCGGGTCCAGCGTATCCACGCACAGGTCCAGCTGGGTCTGTGCGTTGATCGCCTGGATCGCGCCGTCGATGTTGTGGCGATAGAAGGTCACCTCCACGTCGAAGCGTTCGGACCACGAGGTGTCGTTGCCGAACCACGGGCTCCACACGAAACCGGCGCTGAAGCTGCGCGAACGCTCCGGCTCCAGTTCGCGGTTGCCGCCGGTGGTCACCGAGATCTGCGAGTTGGCCTGCTGGAAACCGGCCGGCACGCCCAGCGCGGCGCAGTTGGCAGGATTGCCGCGCGGCGCGGTGCCGCCCAGGCCCACCGAGCAGGGATCGAACAGCTGCAGGTCCGCACGCGCGGCCGAACCGTACAGCTCGCCGATGGACGGCGCACGGAAGCCCTCGGCGTAGGTCGTGCGCAGCACGAAGTCATCGGTCACCTGCCAGCGCAGGCCGTACTTGGGGGTGAACTCGCCACCGAAGGTGGAGTAATCCGAATAGCGCCCGGCCAGGCTCAGGTCCAGCTTCTTGCCCAGCGACGAATCGGCGAAGATCGGGATGCTCAGCTCGACGTAGGCCTCGTTGACGTCGTACGAACCGGACGTCGGCTGCGAGGGCACGCCGTTGTAGTGGCCGATCACCGTCAGCGGATCCGGCTGGTACCAGCCTTCATAGCGGCGGTGCTCCAGGCCGGTGGCGAAGGAGACCGGGCCGGCCGGCAGCGTGAACAGATCACTGGACAGGTTGGCGGTGACCAGGCTCAGCTCGTTCTGGCTGCGGTCGCGCACCACCGGCTGGATCCAGCGCAGCATGTCCGGGGTGATCGAGCCGACGCCGCCGAAGATGTTCAGCGGCACGCAGCCGGGGGTTGCGGCGCACAGTGCCGGATCACCCAGCGCCAGGTTCACGTTGTAGATGTTGTAGCTGCCGTAGTTGGTCTGCTCGGCCTTGTTCTTGCTGTACATGCCGTTGACGTCCCAGTACCAGCTGCGGTTCGCCGCCTGGAAACTGCCCACCAGCCCGGTGGCGAAGTAGGTCGTGTTGACCTCCTGCTCGAACACGCGCGCGCCGCCCTCCACCGGTCGACGACCGATCAGGGTCATGTTGTCGCCGGACGCCAGGTCGAAGCCGAACGGGTTGTACGGGTTCAGCGCCGACACCACGATGTTGTCGGCCAGCGGATTGCCGGTGGCGCCGTCAGGGCCGAAGAACAGCGGTTCCGGGCCCGCCTGGTTGGTCGATTCGCGGCGGTTGCCCAGCGCTTTGACGTACCACTGCACGTCGTCGGTGATGTCGAAGCGGAACTGGCCGAACACGCCTTTGCGCTCGGACGGCGTCAGCACCATGTTGTATTCGGCGAAGTTGAAGCGATCGGCACTGGTGAAGCAGTGGTAGTCATCGCTGCGGTTGCAGCCGGCGCTGCCGTCATAGCGCGGGTTGCTCACGCCGGTGTTGGGCACGATGTCCTGTTCGGCGCCGGTGTTGGGATCGACGAAGGCGAAACGCCCCTGCGGGATGCCACCGCTGCCGAAGGCCAGCCCGGTACCGGGGATGGGAAAGCGCGACTGCTCGCGGTCGCGTGCGTACACCGCGTCCTGCCGGGTCCAGCTGGCGCCGAGGAACAGGCTGTAGCGCTCGCCGCTGGTGCCCCAGGCCAGGTCCACGCCCTTCTGCGTGCCATCACCCTTGCTGTACTCACCGTAGTTGAGGGTCACCTGCCCGCCATCGAAATCGCGCCGGGTGATGATGTTGACCACGCCGGCGATCGCATCGGAGCCGTACAGCGACGACGCACCGTCTTCCAGCACTTCGATGCGTTCAACGATCGCCAGCGGAATGGTGTTCAGGTCGGTGGCCGCGCCCACGCCGGAGGCCGATGATTCATTGACCCAGCGGATGCCGTCGACCAGCACCAGTACGCGCTTGGCGCCCAGGTGGCGCAGGTCGACCTGGGCCGAACCCGCGCCGACACCGCTGCCATCCGGCGGGAAGCCGAAGTTGCCGGACGAATTGAACTTGGCGTTCAGCGCCGAGCCCGAACCGGTGAGCTGCTGCAGCACTTCGCCGATCGAGCTCAGGCCCGTGCGCTCGATGTCGCCACGGCTCAACGTCTGGATCGGCACCTGGCCTTCCACTTCAGCGCGCTTGATGCGCGTGCCGGTGACTTCGACGGCATCCAGGGTGGTGGCCGTCTGGGCCATTGCCCCCAGCGGTGCCAGGGCCGTCACGCACAGCGCAACAGCGACCGCCAAGGGGCGGTAATGCAGGTGATTCATTCGCTCTCTCTCCAAAGGAATGTCGGGACATGGACTGCCGCGCTCCCCCCTGCATGGCGGCAGCGTCTCCTTTGTAAACAAGCGGTAAAAATCACGACGTGACGACGGACACCATTTCACGTGGAATTGACGGAACAGACCGGAGATCGCGTCAATTAATGTCCTGAAATGCGCAAAAGGTGCGGCAATGCACCATCAAGAGCGCTGAACGGATGCGGGCCAAAACGACAGCCACGCCCAGACGAAGGACGGCCCGCACGGATGCCGGGCCGTCCTCGCCAGCGGTCATCGCACGAACGCGATCCGCTCCATCCCCGTCGCCTCGGCCGCCGCCAGGATCTTCGCCATGCCTTCGTACTCGGCAGACGGATCGGTGGCGATGCGCAGCTCCGGCAGGTTGCCGGCGTGCTCACTGGCCTGGGCGCGCAGGCGGGCCTGCAGATCACCGATGGCCATCAGCTGGCCATTCCAGCTCAGCTGGCTGGACGCATCCAGGCGCAGCTCGACCGGTGGCGGTGGGTCGGGACGATCGACCACCCGGTCGGTGGCCTGCGGCAACTGCACCGCGATGGGCCGCGACAGCATCGGCGCGGTAACGATGAAAATGATCAGCAGAACCAGCATCACATCCACCAGCGGCGTGACATTGATCTCCGCCAAGGGACCGCTTCTTCCTGCGCTGTTGAACGCCATGTGCCACTCCTTGCACCCGGGCCGTTCGCCCAAGCCGACAGTACGCCGCCGCCATGTGCCGACGGCAGTGGGCATCCACGAAGCATTCAGCTGCCGTTGCCCGCGCTGCGACGTGCACGCGGCGAGAAACTGAATTCAGCCAGCGCCCGCTATGCTGGCGCCATGACCCGACGCTCTTCGACCGCCCTGTCCCTGCTCCCGCTGTCCGCATCGCTGCTGATCGGCTGCGCCAGCGCCCAGTCACTCGACGCCCAGAGCGGCCAGCTCAAGGCCGCCATCGACGCTGCCGAACGCGGCCAGCTCGGTCCGGGCCAGGCCGCCGCGCTCAGCCGCCACCCGGCCTATGGCTGGGTCGAGTTCGCCCAGCTGCGCCGCAACATCGATACGGTCGATAGCGGCCAGGCGCAGGCCTTCCTCAAGCGCTATGAGGGGCAGGCCGTGGCCAACAGCTTCCGCAGCGTCTGGCTGCCCTCGGTGGCCCGCCGCCAGGACTGGCCTACCCTGCTGGCCAACTGGGCACCGACCGACAACCTCGGCCTGCGCTGCGCGCAGCTGACCGCGCGCCAGGCCACCGGCAAGGTCGACCCGCAGTGGATCAGCGAGGCGCAGGACTTGTGGCGCAAGAACGGCAAATCACTGCCCGATGCCTGCGATGCGGTGTTCGCTGTGCTGCAGGCGCAGGGCGGCATGAGCGATGCACTGCGTTGGGAACGCGTCGACGCCGCTGCCGACGCGCAGCAGCCCGCGGTGATGCGCAGCGCCGCGCGTGGCCTCCCCGCGGCCGATCTGACCCTGGCCAACACCTATGCCGCCTTCGTCGACAAGCCCAATGCCAGCGCGCTGAACTGGCCGCGCAATGAACGCAGCCGGCGCATCGCCACCGATGGGCTGGAAAAGCTGGCCAAGGCCGACCCCGGCGCCACCGAACAGCAGCTGCCGCAGTACGCACAGGCGCTGGGCCTGAGTGCCGAACAACAGGCCCAGGTGCGGTACCAGATCGCGTTGTGGACAGTAGCCTCCTACCTGCCCGACTCCGCGCGCCGCCTCAACGCGGTGCCCGAATCGGCCTACGACGAGCGCCTGCACGAATGGCGCGTGCGCGAGGCGATGTCGCGTGGCGACTGGCCGGCCGCACTCACCGCCATCCGCAAGATGGGCAGCAAGCAGCGCACGGATTCGCGCTGGGCGTATTTCGAAGGACGCATGCTGGAAAAGACCGGGCACGCGCAGCAGGCCCAGTCGCTGTTCCGCAGCGCCGCGCGCGCGCCGACCTTCCACGGTTTCCTCGCCGCCGACAAGCTGCAGCAGAACTACACGCTGTGCCCGTGGAAGCCCAATGACAGCGCCCAGGCGCAGGCCGCCGTCGCCCGCGACCCGGCCATCCAGCGCGCGATGGCGCTGTACCAGATCGATCGCAACGGCTGGGCCGTGGCCGAGTGGAACAGCGCGCTGGCCCGCTTCGATGACACCCAGCGCCGCCTGGCGGTGCGTGTGGCACAGGACAATGGCTGGTTCGACCGCGCCGTGTTCGCACTCGGCAAGCAGCCGCAGGAACAGCGCCTGTACGACCTGCGCTTCCCGCTGCACCACGACAGCACCATCCGCCGCGAATCCTCGCGCAATGCCATCGACCCGGCCTGGGTAGCCGCCGAGATCCGCGCCGAGAGCACCTTCACCCCGCGCGCGCGCTCGCCTGCCAATGCCATGGGCCTGATGCAGGTGCTGCCGGCCACGGGCGCGGGCGTGGCGAAGAACATCGGCCTGACTGCCTACGGCGGCGCCGACAGCCTGTACGACCCGGACACCAACATCGCCATCGGCACGGCCTACCTGCGCCAGCTGATGAACAAGTACGACGGCCTGCCCTACGTCACCATCGCCGCCTACAACGCCGGGCCGACCCCGACCGCACGCTGGCAGTCCCAGCGCCCGGGCTTCGACCCGGACCTGTGGATCGAGACGATCAGCTACAAGGAAACGCGCGAGTACGTGGCCCGCGTGCTGGCCTTCAGCGTCATCTACGACTGGCGCCTCAACGGCAACGCGCTGCCGCTGAGCGACCGGCTGATGGGTCGCCTGGTGGACAAGCGCAAGGCCTTCACCTGCGCGGCGGACGCCGACCAGGGCGGGGATTGATCGACGCGGGGTCGTGCCTTCCGATCCGGTAGCGCCGGGCCATGCCCGGCGAGCGCACAGCGCGGCGACACACGCCCGTGCGATCATCCCCCCATGAAGATCTATCTTGTTGGCGGCGCCGTGCGCGACCGCCTGCTGCAGCGCCCCGCCGGCGACCGTGACTGGGTGGTGGTCGGCGCCACGCCCGCGCAGATGGAAGCGCAGGGCTACACCGCCGTGGGCCGCGATTTCCCGGTGTTCCTGCACCCCAAGACCGGTGAGGAATACGCGCTGGCGCGAACCGAGCGCAAATCCGGCCGCGGCTACCGCGGTTTCGTGGTGGATGCCGATCCGGCCGTCACCCTGGAAGAAGACCTGCAGCGTCGCGATTTTACCATCAACGCCATCGCCTGCGATGAAGCCGATGGCACCCTGGTCGACCCCTATGGCGGCGCGCGTGACATCCAGCAGCGCGTACTGCGTCACGTCGGCCCTGCCTTCGTCGAAGATCCGCTGCGCGTGCTGCGCGCGGCGCGTTTCATGGCGCGCTTCGCCCCCCTGGGTTTCACCGTTGCCGAAGAGACCCTGGCGCTGATGCGCGAGGTGGCCGCCAGTGGCGAGCTGGACGCGCTGGTGCCCGAACGCGTGTGGCAGGAACTGCGCAAGGCACTGGCCTGCGAACGCCCGTCGGCCTTCCTGCGCACCCTGCACGACGCGCATGCGCTGGGCCCGATCCTTCCCGAACTGGAAGCGCTGTACGGCGTACCGCAGCGTGCTGAGTTCCACCCCGAAGTGGATACCGGCATCCACCAGGAAATGGTCAGCGACATGGCCGCCCGCCTGGCACCCGGCGATGACCTGGTCGGCTTCGCCGCACTCACCCACGACCTCGGCAAGGGCCTGACCCCGCCGGACGAATGGCCGCGCCACATCATGCACGAGCAGCGTGGTCTGAAGCCGCTCAAGGCGCTGTGCGCGCGCTTGAAGATTCCCACCGAGCATCAGCAGCTGGCCGAAGCCGTCTGCCGTGAACACTTGAACGTGCACCGCATCGACGAACTACGCGATGCCACTGTGCTGGAGCTGCTGGGCCGCTGCGATGCGCTGCGCCGGCCCGAGCGCGTGGCCCGCATCGCCCTGTGCTGCGAGGCCGACAAGCGCGGCCGTCTGGGCTTTGAAGAAGGCGATTACCCGCAGGGCGAAACGCTCAAGCGCCTGCACCAGGCCGCGCTGTCGGTACAGGCGCGTGATCTGGACCTGAGCCACCTGAAGGGCCCTGCGGTGGGCGAGGCACTGGCGCGGGCCAGGGTGAAGGCGATTGCGGCGGCGCGGTAGAAATGTGTGGTTTGCTGGGGAAGCGTGGTGTCAGCCGCTGATGGTCAGTACCTGAAATAGGTATCACCCAAGGCGGGGTGGTCGCCCGGCTGACGCTTCCGCTTGGTGATGCGTCGCAGATTGATGCGCTTTGCATTGGGCCAACCCAGCGTTCCGAATATCGCATCGGCCATCTTTGCGAACCGCGTGAAATAGCGGCCAATTCTGTATCCAAGGTAGAAGCAGACCAGAACGCATATCAAGTACGCATCCGCGATCATCTCCAAGGTTGGCAGTCCGTCTCCCGTGAGAGCGTCGATCAGGAAGAACGCGACGTGGATCATGTACAAGGGAACAGATAGCGCCAGCGAGTACTTGGCCACCGCGATCCAGTGGGCCCAGCTACCTGAACTGACATACGGATAGGAAACGATGAGCCTCTTCTGCTCATCGAGGACGGACAAGGCAATGAAGTTCCCCGCCTTGTCCCGACGCCCGACCACCCGCACGGAGTCGCCCTCTTTGAAGGGCCAATTCCAGAACAGTCCCTTCACCAGCATTTCGCCGAATCGAAACTCCACCCTCGTCGCTGGTTCTTCCGTTTCCTCATTGGACATCATCGCCATGCCAGCGGCGGGCCCGCTAAGGCCCAGCGCGGCGGCAGCGGTGCCCGTGGCGGCCATTTTTTCGCGATCCCCGTCGCGCCAGAAGACGTTCTGCACCACATGTCTGACCCGCAGACTGGAAATGATGCCGGTTTCCGTCTCGAACAGCACCTTGCCGGTCGAGCCCGGCTTAGGTTTGCGATTCACTGCAAATCCACCTTGGAAAAGCCACACGCTGACCGGCGCGTATCCGCCATCGAAATCATCAAGAGATTCTCAGTATCTGAAATAGGTATCACCAAGCGCAGCAGGATCACTCGGGCTTCTTTTGAGTTTTGTAATACGCCTTAGATTCACACTCTTACTGTCGCCCCAGCCAAGCGAGCCAAATATGCCGTCAGCAAGCCGGGCAAACCGGTGAAATCGATAGCCAATACTGACCCCAACAGTGGCAGCGATGAGCAGGAGCCCAGCAAATATGCAAAGCAGCAACTTCAACAACAACCATCCGTCCTCCAGGATGCCTAGAGAATTCAGGCCAATACCTACGGTAAAAAATGTGCATATCGGCAACGAAATCAATGACGTGTACTTCCAGACCGAGATCCAGTGAGCGCGACTGCCAGCACTGACGTGTGGGTAGGAGACAATCAATCTCTTGCGCTCATCCAATACCGAGAACGCGATAAATACTCCGTCCGGGTTTCGGCTTCCGACCACTTTCACGAGATCTCCTTCCTTGTAGGGCCAGTTCCAGAGCAGGCCTTTCACGATCAAATCGTCTAGTCGGAACTCAACTCGGACAACTGGCTCCTCCATCTCCTCGGAGGACATCATCGCCATGCTGGCCGCAGGACCACTGAGACCGAGTGCAGCAGCAAAGGCTCCAGTGGCGGCCACACCCTCGCGATCGCCACTACGCCAGAACACATTTTCTACAACGTGCATTATGCGCAGGCCGGAAATAATCCCAGTTTCAGTATCGAACGGACCAATTCCTTGCAAAGCCCGGGACCGCGAAACATTCACGACGATGACCTCGTAACAATTTTCAAATCATACCCGCCACCATACCGCGCCATTGATAATTCCTGGCGCCTGAAATAGGCATCCCCAATACCGGAGCCATCACCCTCTCGCGCTCGAGCCAACTTTCCGGATCTGAGATTGATCTTTTTAGGATCGCTCCAATCCGGCCCGGCAAACAGAACAGCACAGAATATCCTCGAACGCATGCTCAACGAAAAGCTCTGAGATCACACCAGTCTCCGTATCAAGCGGAATTCCACTTTCAGGCCAACTGATCGAGCATCTGCCGGACATCACCCCAACACTGGTGTAGAGAATTCAATATCTGAAATAGGTATCACCCAGAGCGACATGATCACCTGCCTGTCGCTTCCTCTTGGTGACTCCACGAAGATTTATTCGCCTCACACCTTTCCACCCAAGCGTAGAAAAAATAGAATCCGCCATTTTTGCGTAACAAACAAACCGCCGACCAATTCGATATCCAATTAAACAGAAAACAAGAACACCAATCAAATACGCCCGAGCCAAGAAATAAAATGGCGCGGATGTCAACCAAGCAAACAGAGCTATTATAAATCCCCACCAAGGAATCAGAATCACAAGCGATAGTTTTAGCACTACAATCCAATGCGCCAACGTGCCAGAACTGACGTGCGGATAGCAGACGATCAATCTCTTCTCCTCATCAAGAACTGAGATAGCAAAGAATTTACCTTCGCGCCCCCGTGTCCCAACAACTCGAACGAGGTCACCTTCGCTAAAGGGCCAGTTCCAGAGAATACCTTCCACGGCGAGGTCGCCAAGACGGAATTCGACTTTCGTGACCGGCTCCGCCATTTCCTCCGCAGACATCATCGCCATACCTGCTGCTGGACCACTGAGGCCTAATGCGGCGGACAACGCACCGGTCGCAGCCATTCCTACGCGATCGCCTTCTCGCCAGAAAATGTTTTCCATCACGTATTGAACTTTGAGACCGGAGATAACTCCGCTCTCCATTTCAAGCAGAGCCTCTTTGCCGCCACTCATTTGCATACCACTCCTTGACGGACCGGATCGAAACCAGGCCAGTAGCGCCCCCACACTGCCTATTTGATAGCAACTAGTATCTGAAGTAGGTATCCCCAACGCCGGAAGAATCGCCCTTTCGCGCCTGAGCGAACTTTCCAGACCTGAGATTAATCTTCGTGGGATCGCACCAATCCAGCGCAGTGAATACGCGGTCTGCCATCCTCGCAAATCCAAATAGACGACGCCCGATCCTCCATCCAATCACTCCAAAAATTGAGGCTCCGGCAATACAGGTGCCAGAAATAACTTCGAACTTACTATCGGATTTGACGTCCCAAACAAAGGCAGTTGCGAGAACAGCCGCCCCCCCCCCACCAAACAACTGAGATCGCCAAGGAAATCCAGAAGACACGCAGCCAGTGCGAGGTACTGCCTGCCGTAACATGAGGATAGGAAACGATCAGCCTCTCATCCTCGTCCAATACAGAGATCGCAAAGAACGTTCCGTCGGGCCATCGCTTGCCCACCACTCTAACGCTCTGCCCCTCCCTAAACGGCCAGTTCCACAGCAGCGCAGACACCGATAGATCTCCCAGCATGAACCTGACTCGTACCACTGGCTCCGCCCCCCCTTCGCTTGACATCACGGCCATGCCTGCTGATGGCCCGCTCAAGCCAAGCGCCGCTGCAACTACACCCACTGCGGCCATTTGCTCTCGATCGTCAGAACGGGACAGAACATCCTCGAACGCATGTTCAACGAAAAGTTTTGAGATCACACCAGCCTCTATATCCAGCGGAATTTTGCTTTCAGACCAACTGGTCGAGCATCTGCCGGTCATCGCCCCAACACTGATGTAGAGAATTCAATATCTGAAATAGGTATCACCCAGAGCGACATGATCACCTGCCTGTCGCTTCCTCTTGGTCAATCTACGAAGATTTATTCCCCTAGCCCCCTTCCACCCAAGCGTAGAAAAAACCGAATCCGCCAATTTAGCGTAACTGACAAATCTACGACCAACTCGATACCCAATCACACAAAAAACAAGAACGCCCACGAAATATGACTGAACCAACAGGTGAAATGGCGCATAAAATTTCCATGCATAGAAAGCTATTACCAACCCCCACCACGGAATTGAGATCACAAGCGAGTATTTAAGCACTGAAATCCAATGCGCCAACGTACCAGCACTAACATGCGGATAGGAAACAATGATCCTTCTATCTTCATCAAGAACTGAGATAGCAAAGAACCTTCCTTCGTCGTTCCGTGCACCGACAACTCGAACAACATCACCCTCGTTGAAAGGCCAGTTCCAGAGAAGCCCTTCCACATCCATTTCACCAAGTCTGAACTCAACTTTGGTAACTGGCTCTTCCATTTCCTCCACAGACATCATGGCCATGCCTGCTGCTGGCCCACTAAGGCCCAGCGCCGCTGCTAATGCACCGGTGGCCGCCATCCCCTCCCGATCACCTTCCCGCCAGAACACGTTCTTTACGCAATGCTGAACCCTCAGACCCACAATTTTTCCAACCTCAGTTTCAAGCGGGCCACTGCTAGTAGGATCTACCTGAATTTCAGTAATCATTGCACCCTCGCAGACACGGCACCGAGAGCCTTTTCAAACGCCAGCTGCTGCTCCCGAGCTGTTGAATAAGAACCTCCAACCTTCTTTTCAGCCCCTTTTCCTAAGGAGTTTTTCGCACACCATTTCTCCAGCTCATTTGGGCTGATCGCCCAGATCAGCGCCTCAATGGCCAACAGAATCAAAGCCACCTCCCAGCCACTCAACCGCAAGATCCACACGCCGACGCGTTTCATTGCCTGCGATGCGACTATCTGTCCGCCTTCTCTTCCTGCGGCAACTTCAAGTCCAGCATGCAGCCCCCTCAGACCTAAAGTTAGTCCATTTCTCCCAACAGTCCGTTCGATCACCGGGGAGGAATAAGCAAGCGCCGTCAGAAAATGAGCAGATCCGGCTGCTCCTGCCACGCCACCCTTGACCAAGAGCGCTGTGAAATGAGCGTAGTTGCCTTTCCTCACGGTCGCATTAGCCTCGTCCAGGGTGTAATACGCCCCAATAAAACTACCCGCCCCCGCAAGCACACTGCCGGCAGCCTTCATCCGAATGGCACTGACACTGCCCTCCCCAAAGAACTCCTTGGCTACGGTTTCATGCACACTGGTGTACACAGCCAAAAGCGACATGCCGGACGCCAATAACGTCGCATAGTCGCGCGTGTCCTTATCGACCTTGGTTGCCAGATGGATGAAGTTCACCATCTCCAGCACGCCCGTAAGGGAATTCAGACCGACGACATTACGGCTGCTCTCCGCCGCTGCCTGCCAACGCTTGCGCATCGCCAGCGCGCCGTGGTGCAGCTCCAGATCGCGGAGTGCGAACTGCATCGGCAGTGCACTCCCCTCCTTGCGATAGAACTGGATGCGCTCCAGGAAATAGCGCTTGCCCTGCTGGCCACTGCTCAGCTCTTCGGCCACCAGGCTGATCGCCTCATCGCGCTCCATCAATGCCCGCGTCAGGAGCACAACGCGGACCATGGCATTGCCGACAGTATCCTGGATGCCCTTCATCGGGAATCGATTCAGGAGGTACGCACCTGCGGTAGTGACGAAGCGATCAACGCCACTGTCGCGAAGGATGCGGGCACTGGCGGTGGAGGGCGCAGCCTCCTTCTGCGCCACCTCCAACTTGCGGTGAAGGGTCAAGAAAGACTTCAGATGTGCGGTGCCTGCGACAAATGCCGCCCAGCTTGCGCCGGCCACCTCAAGAATTGTGTCGGCCCCGACCTGCGCCGCCGAGAGTGTCTGCTCCAGCTCCTCGCGAGCCTCTTTCTGGTTCTTGGCAACCGCTCGCCAGAGCAGGGATCCTCTTCCGGTAACCTTTGTGTCGTTGGCCGATTCAGTCAAAAATGCACGACCGATCTCGTGCATGCCGAGCGCCGCGATGGCATCGGTGATTACTTCTTCGAACCACACGCCTTGCGCCGCAGACTGTCCGTCAAAGTCCTCAAGCGTCGCCAGAAACAGATCATGGCGGAGCCAGGCAACCAGCACAGCCATCTCTGGGCCCAACCGGTCGAGCACCATCTGCGCCATTGCATCCAGGTTCTTCTTGAACGCGGTAAAGCGAGGCTCATCAATCAGCGGCCAATACTTGTTCTTCCACGCTTCCTGCGCATCCTGCAGATAGAGCGGCAGAAACATGTCCTTGTATGCCTGCTCCCGCTTCCGTTTTTCCTCGTCAGGAATCTTCACTCTCGGGTCCCATGACGGAAGCGAGGGATTCCCGAGACGGAGCTGCCGTTCCTCCTCCCGCACGGTCTGCGCTGCATAGTTCCCAGCCATCACCGCGCCATTGAGTTCCAGCAGCCGCGAGATCTGTTCGATCTGGTCAACCGCTGAAACCTCCAGCTCGCGCTCACGCTTGAACTGGCCGATGCAGGCAGCGAGGTCATTGCAGTAGCCACTGAGCTCATGCACAGCCCCAACCGCATCCCATAGTCCCAGCAGCATGGGCGGGTACTCGTGGCGATCACTGCCGATTCGCCCGTTACTGCTGTGTTGCTGCAGCAGCTTGAAGCGGTGCTCGCGAGGGTCGATACCGCCGTTACGGGGGTAGTCCCGCCGTGACCATGGGTAACGCGTGCCATGCTTTCGCAGCCGTGCGACGTTGAGTGCGCCATCCAGCGTGGAAGCCGCCGGGAGCGCGCTGATGTGAGGGAGATCCGGCGGATCGCCCGAGGGATTGTCCAGCAACCGATATTCCATGATGGAGGCCAGCCCATCGGCGTCCTTCAACGGTGCTTGGTCGCCCTCCGCTCTCGCCGACCTGATCCATCTGGCAGGCTCGATCGACTGCATCCGCTCGGCGCGCAGGACCGGGTCGGACCCATAGCGGTCCAGCGTCGCGGGCGTCCATGGGTGCTGGGAGTAGGCGAGCCAGACCGTCCCGCACACATCGGGCCGCGGTATGGTGATGAACTCGGTGCGCATGTAATCGTGACCGCTGCGCCCACAGCTCGGCAGCCCTGCTCCGACGATAGGGCGGGCGCTCATTGCGGAAGGCTGCCGCCACAACGTACCGTTCTCGGCGATGGCGTAGCATTCCCAGTACTGAGGACCGTAAGGCCCCTTCTCGTAGTACAGGTACAACATGCCTTGGCGCATGGTCCTGAGGGCATGCGCAAGTCCCGCTGCACTCATGTCAGCGTCGGGCATATGTGAGGGTGATAGTCCGCCCAGGTCGACGTCACAACTGTCGGGTACCAAGGTATAGCGCACCGGCAGAATGGCGAGTCCGGTAGAGCGGCAGATGTCGCAGACCGCGCGGCTCTGCGACTCCGGCGGTGCGGCGGTAACAACAGGAAGGTCAGATACGGTTTGGCTGTCCTTGCCGCGAACTCCCCTGTTGCTGGTGCCGGTGTAGGAGCCGCTCACGTCGTTTCCTTCCTCACCATGCTGCGTCATGTGTGCAACCCTCCCTTGATCGCAGCTGCGTGTCCCGACGCTGCCGCGCGTATGTCCTGCCACTCTGCGTCTTCAATGCGCCATGCCAGTTCGTCGTACCGTTCGCCCTTCTCCACCTGCGCCAGCAGCCTCTGAACGGTGGGATGCCTGTGGAAGTGAGCGCCAAGCGAGATCGCATGCCTTGCAAACAGATCCAGCTCATGTCCATTGGCCACGCCACGACGGTGCGCTTCTTCGACACAGCGTTGTACGTGGGCGAAGGTGGAACGGTCGGGCAGGTCGCCGGTCTGCAGCGCTCCGATCCAAGCCTGGTTCAATGCGCCAATGCACTCCACCTTCGGCCAGGACACGGCCGGGTCACCGGGCAGCGCAGGCGCGACCATGTTGTTGATGGCCAAGTGTCCCCAGCGATCCAGGAACATCCACGTTGTGACGCCGGCAAAGCGATACGCCCGTTGCGAACGCGATGAGGTGTGCAGGAACAGGTCCGTCACCATCGGATCGTAGAAGCGCAGCCACCGCTTTCGACCCTGTGCGTGCGGGCAGTGAGCGACCGCTTGCGCGGCTAGCTGGTTGGCCAGTTGCCGGGTCAGCAGCGGCGTCCATAGCCACGCACACGCACGTTGTGGGCGTGCGGTCAGCAGTGACGCCAGGGAGCGCTGCTCCAACGCCATTGCCATCGCCTGGCCCGACAGCAGGGAATGCATGCCTCTGCTCAGGTCGAGCGGGATCAGGGACGGCCACATGGCAGCCGGTATCTGCCGAATGACGATCGGGACCGGTTGGACTCCAGCCGAGTCCAGCAGCGCGTCGAAGGCCTCGTCCCTCTCACATCGCTCTACCGCTGGCTGCATCAGCAGGTGGCATTGCCCCGGGCTGCTGCGGTCGATGCCAATCAGCTGTTCGCACAACGACTCAACCGACATCGGCGCATCCTTCGTGCCGGCACACTGCTGCGGTCAAGTGCGGTTCGCAGCCCTTGAACTGCCCAGCAGGTACGTCTGCCGCGTCCGAACTGGTTGCCGGCCCCACCCACTCCCGCTGGCTCGCCTTGAATTCCACCTTCCCCGGCGCGCCCAGCTCGATGTTGTCGCCCTCGATCCGGATGTAGGCCCCGGCCGCCGTCGCCAGCAGGTGCTTGCTCGGCGCCGACAGCATCACGTCCGCCTCGGTACTGGCGATACGCACCTGGGTCTTGGCCGCCACGATCGCCTGGTTCTTGTGCGCGCGTGCGCTGACCTTGCCCTGCGCGGCGTGCAGTGCGATGCCGCGTTCCTGGTTCGGGCTCTCGCCGCTGGGCTGCACACCGGCGGTGTACAGCACCAGGCCGCCGGCAACCGCCAGCGTCAGCGAGCCCTGCGTCATCCAGTTCAGCGCCACGCCGCTGGCCAGGGTGGTGTGCGTGCCGCTCACCCAGACCTGGTCAGCCGGGGTCAGGCTCAGCACGCCGGCCACGCCACTGCCCAGCAGAATCGGGGCGCTCCAGCCGGGTGCTTCGCCATCCCCCCCGGTGATGCTGCCGGCCGTGCTGCCGCTGTGGGTCGCACGCAGGTGTTCCTGCAGCTCGCCCAGCGTGGTGTCCGCGGGCAGCTCGGCCGGGTCGCTCGGCAGCTGCGCCTGCTGGTTGGCCGCCGATTCGGCCAACTGCTGCAGCAACTGCTGCCCTTCCTGCAGCTGGGTCAGCGCCTGCGGTGCGGCCATCTGCGGCGTGCCCTGCTCGGTGGTCAGCAGCAGGCCGCGGCCCGCGCGCAGTGCGCCCTGTGCCTGCGTGGCCAGTTCCACGCCAAAGCCACGCTCACCGTCGCGCACGTTGTCCTGGCCGCCCTTCAGGTGGCCCAGCGTCAGCGTGGTTTCGTGCTGGGTGGTGGACAGCTGGGCTCGGCCCTGCCCGGGCGTGTCGTCGAAGCGAAGCTGCTGGTAGCCGCCGGTGCCGCCCTGGCTGTCAGCCAGCGCCTGGCTCTTGAAGCCGGTATACACCGCCGCGTGGTCATTGCCCTCGAACCACGCCGCCGCGTTGCCGGTGGCGTTGCCGCCACCGCCGTTGATCTGGTTGTGCTGCGCATCCTGCTGGCCACGGCCGTTGTAGACCGCACCGACCACCACCGGGCGATCGATGTCGCCTTCCAGGAACGCCACCAGCACTTCCTGCCCGCGCCGTGGCAGCACCACGCCGCCCCAGTTGTCGCCGGCCCACGGGGTCATCACCCGCACCCAGGTCCAGGCGCCGCCGTTGGCCGGGGCGTTGTCGTCGCCACCGGGGTGGGCCAAACCGTTGCTGGCGTTGCCGCCGCGCTGCCAGGGGAACTGTACCTTGATGCGGTGATCGCGGTCGGACAGCAGCGGGTCGCCATCGCTGACCACGATCGCGCTGAGCGTGCCGGTGATCGTCGGCCGCGGATGCAGGTGCGCGCCGTGGCCATCCTCGGTCTGCGGGCGATAGACCACCTCAGCCGGAATGGCCACGAAGCGGTTGTCGTAGAACGCGGTGGACACCTCGCCGGGGGCATCGCCATAGGCCAGCCCGGACAATGCGCCGGGCAGTGCCGGGGCCGCGACGCTGGCCGGGCCCAGAGTCTTCTCCAGCGCATCAAACACCTCGGCATCGAGGTTGTTGCGCGCCTGGTGCCGCACCGACAGGCACAGGAAACGAGCGTCCTCGCCCACCTGCGGGTGCTGCGACAGCCCGAATCGTGCGCCGGGCGCCAGCACGCGCCACTGGCCGGCACCGTCGATGGTCTGCGCGCGCACGCGCAGTGCATCCAGGTGCTGCTGTGCGCGGCGCTGGCCGCGGGCATTGTCCTGCCAGCCGTAAGGACCGCAGGTATCACGGTCGATGATGCCCAGGTCGTTGCCCTGCCCGGCCTCGGCACTGGCCTGGCGGCGCTCCAGGGTGCGGTAATCCCAGGTGGCGCGCTCGACCTTGCCCGGCCGCCAGCGGTTGGCGGTGGACCATTGCTGCACGCTGTCGCTGCGCTCACTCTCGTCGCGGCGGTGGAAACGCACCACGCCCAGCTCGGCGGTGTCGTGGCTGTGGTCGGCCAGCACCAGCGTGTGCGTGCCGAAGTCCGCGCCGCCGGGCTCGCCGGCATGCTCGAACCAGTAATAGATGCCTTCTTCGGCCAGCAGGCGCTGGATGAAGGCCAGGTCGCTTTCCTGGTACTGGGTGGTCAGGCTGCGCCGCGCGTACTGGCTGGCATCGCCCAGCGACCAGCGCCAGGCCGGCGCCAACGTGCCGTAATCGGCGAAGAGGTCTTCGACGATCTCGACCACGGTCTTGTCATGGAAGACGTAGCTGTCCACGCGCTGCGACAGGAAAGCCAGCCAGGGCTGCAGGCGCAGCCGGTAGCGCGCCAGGCCGCCATTGCTGCCCAGCCGCTCGGCGGCGGTGATGCGTCCATGCAGCGGCCGCACGCTGCCGTCGGCCTGTTGCAGCTGCAGCAGCGCGCCCTGCCCGATCAGCGGTGCCAGCGCCAGGCTCGCATCCAGCGAGAGCGCCGTGATCGTCCACTGGAAGCCGATGCCGTCGATCTGCTCGACGCCATCGAGGGTTTCGGCCACCAGCACATCGGGGCCGCAGGTCGTATGCAGCCTGAGGAAACGATGCACATCGTGCGGCTTTGCCAGCGCCGAGCGCAGGGCAAGCCAGTGCAGACGAGAAGCGGAGCCATCCATGGAGCAACGCGCGCAGAGCCAATGAGCCATGAGCGTGTTGCGGGAAAGCGGCTCGTTGAAGAGGCAAATGCGACACGGGAGGCGTACCCCCCGCGAAACGCTGACACCATCAGGCCTTTGAGCGCTTTACAAAAAGTACGAAACACCCATGGCGGGCCCAGCAACCGGCGCGCAATCGCCCACGCCGGTCTGAAAACGACAGCGGGCGGATCGGGCCCTCGGTCAGTGCGCCATCCCGCGGGTAATCGCCGCAGCGCGATCCTTCAGCTGGGCAACCGCATCGGGAATCATCTCCATGCCCACATCCAGGCCCGGGTTCAGCACCAGGCCGACGCCCTCGCCGATACCGGCCAGCAGCGCGTGCACGGCAATCGGCATCGCATGGGCGAACTGCGGCAGCTGCTCGTGCCAGAGCCCGGCGCGCTCGGGCGCGGTGAATACCGCGAACATCGGCTCGCCACCCTCGCTGGTCAGCACCAGCGGCGAAATGGTCTCGTCCCAGGCGCCATCCTCACCGATGGCCTTGTCCAGCAGCACGAACACCGGCGCGGTCAGCAGGCCATCGAGGAACTGCGACGCGGTCAGCGTACCGTCCTGTGCCTGCAGCAGGCGGACCTCCAGGTCGTTGAGGGGTTCGAACGGCGTGTCGTGGTCCATGGTCGCTTCCGGTACGTGATTGCAGGCTGTCACTTTAGCAGGACGGGGCCTCAGGCCAGATAGCCCTGCCGCCACATCCACCCGGCCACCGCCAGGCCAGCCACCACCACCAGCATCACCGGCAGGCCGAAGCGGTGGCGGAACGGGATCGGCACCCCGCCCAGCTGCTGGTCCATGGTGTCGGTATCCAGCAGCCAGCCATGCCCGCAGCCAGTGCAGGCCAGTTCGTAGCGGCGCTGGTAGACGAAGCCGAACAGCAGATCGATGCGCGCCATGCGGTAGCGCAGCCGCGGGGTGAAGCCGGTTTCGGTCTGGCAGCGCAGGCAGTGATGGGCCTCGGTCGGGCCGACCACCACCACCCGTTCCTGCTGGCCGATCATCATCATCGGTCAGCCGTCCTTGCAGGCGGGCTGGGCCAGCAGCCAGGCCTGGGCGGCAGCCAGGGTTGCCGGTCCGGTGGCCGTGGTCTCGTCGGGCTGCAGCTTGGCACCGTCACCCTGTCCGTTGCGATCAGCCATCACATTGTGGGTCAACAGCAACGTGGTGCCATCCACCAGTGCCACGGGCCGATTGCCGGTGGAGAAGCCTGCGCTGGGTTGGCCGAAACTGCGGCTGCCCGCCTGCCCGCGGAATGCCAACGCGACGGCTTCACCTGAACTCGCGGTGCGTGCACCGATCAGCACTGCGACCGGAGCGCTACCTGCGCGCAGGCGATAAGCGGCCTGCCGCGAGCGCAGCCCCTGCGTGCCGTCCTGCCGGACTTCACCTTCCCCTTGCCGCCACCACTGCAGGCCATCGGCACTGCGGAAAGCGCCGATCAATGCCCCCTGGGCATCCGGTGTTCCCTGCAGCAACGGCAACAACCCCAGCAGCATGGGCCACATGTTGCCGCCACCGTTGCTGCCTGCATCCACCACCCAGGCGCAGCGCGTGCCGTCATCCAGATCGACGATGCGCTGCTGCAGCGCCAGCGCGTAGGCCTTGCGCGCGTCATGACGCTCCTGCTCGCTGCGCTGCAGATCCTCCACGAACGGGCCGACCTTCAGCACGCCAATGCGGGCATCGACGGCCGGGGATTCTGCCAACGCAGCGCCCTGCCCGGCATTCATGCGCCGGGCGCGGCCGGAGCGTTCGCGCTGCTGGCTGGGTGAAATCCATCGGCCATGTCCACGGCTGCTGCGCGTGGCCGCCTCATCCAGCACGCGGCGCTGCTGTACACGGTCATCGCCTGCGGCGGCCAGTCGCGCGCGCACATCGTTCCAGTCCACGCGATCGCGATACAGGGCCTGTGTTTCCAGCAGGTGCAGCATCTGTTTCCGCGCTTCGGCGGAAGGCAATTCCACGCTGTCAGCCGGACCCGCGAAGGCCGGGCCCATGCAGGCGATCAGGAGGGTGGCGCCGACGACGGCGCGCGCGGGGAAACGTGAGTTCATTGTTGAATCCTTGTCAGCGTATGGCGCATGCCGGCTGTGCCAGCAGCCAGGCCTGTGCAGCGGAAATGGTGGCGGTGTCGCTGCGGGTGCGCTGGTCCGGCGTGATCTTCAGTCCGTCGCCGCGGCCGTTGCGGTCCTGCATCACGCTGGTGGTCAGCACCAGCGAACTGCCGTCGACCAGAGGACGCACCACGTTGGCGGTGGACACGCCTGCGGTCGGCTCGCCGAAACTGCGTGTCTGCGGCCGGCCGCGGAAGGCCAGCACCGTCGCTTCGCCGGCACTGGCTGTGAGCGGCCCGACAAGGACAGCCACGGGCGCACCCAGCTGCTTCGCTTGATAAGCAGACTGGCCGAGGTCAACGATCACATCCGCACCAAGACGTACATCTGAAGGCGTGGAATGCCAGAGCATCGGCCCATCTGCTTCAGCGAACGCGCCCACGATCTCGTCGGCGACGGCGGTGCTCCTCAGCAGCGGCGCGACGCCCAGCAACATGGGCCACATGCTGCCACCGGTGTTTCCACGCAGATCCACGATCCACCCGCAGCGGCTGCCGTTGTCCTGCTCACGGATGGTCGCCTGCCAGCGCGCTGCGCGGTCCTGCATCTGCTGCTGCGCGGCCGGGCCAGGAACAACGGAGAATCCGCCGACGTCCACCCAGCCAATGCGCGGATCCAGGCGCGGTGCAGGGACAGGGGCGCCCACTGCGCCAGGCGCGGCAGTGCGGGCGGCGTTGATGCGACCAAGGCGCTTCCCTTCCGCCCGCATCCGCTCCGCGCTGATCCAGGCGCCATGCCCGCCCGTGCTGCGGCCGACGGCTTCCTTGAGCACGTCACGGATCTTTTCCGGGTTGCCCTGTGCGGCACTCAAGCGCGCTCGCATCTCTGGCCAGTCCACGCGGTCGCGGTACAGCGCCTCGCGTTCCAGCATGTCCAGCAGTTCGATGCGCGCCTGTGCGGTGGGCAGTTCGATGGCTGCTGCGGGGGCGGCCAAGGCCATGGCGCAGAACAGTGCCACAGCCATGACGCGCAGATCGACGTGCATTCGACGTTCCTTCGTCGTGGGTTACCGAAACAGCATACGCGCCTGCGGCGGGCGTTGCGTGCAAACCACCACCGCCGGGCAAGGCCCGGCGCTACCAGTCCGCGCGCAGGCCGATGTTGCCTTCGATGATGCGGCGCTTCTCGTTCCTGTCGCCGCCCAGTTCGCGCGTGTAGTCGGCCACGGCGTAGGCGCTGATCGTGCGGTTGAAGCGCGCGACCACACCGGCGCCGGCTTCCAGCGCGCGTGAGCGCTGCGAATTGATGATCGTGTCGCTGTCAAACTGGATGCGATCCTCGCCCGCGCGGCCGTGCCAGTAGTTCACCTTGAAGTACGGCTGCCAGCCGTTGTCGGCCAGCTGGTAATCGCCGGCCAGGCGCAGGCCGATGCGGCCGGTCCAGGCGTTGTCATTGTCGAAGCGCACGGCCGACACCAGGTCGCGCTGGTCATCCAGCGAACTGCGCTGCCAGATCACCTGTACCTGCGGCTCCAGCCACCAGGACGACTGCCCGAACTGCAGCAGGGGCTTGCCCGCTTCCAGCGACAGCGTGGTGCCGTCGCCCTTGACGTCGATGCCGAGCCCGCGCGAGGACCGCGTGCGGCCGTCGTAGCGGCTCTGCATGGCCACGGCGTCGAGGTAGCCGCCCTCGCTGCCCGTCAGGGTCCAGTACACACCCACGTGCTTGTCATCCAACCGGCTCTGCCCGACCTCCACGTTTTCCCAGCCCAGCGCCGTGCCGAGGGTCTTGCCCTGCGCGCGCGTGCGGCCGACGAACACGCCGATCTGGTTGCGATGGTGGTCGCCCGCGCCCGCCCACAGGTCCAGGCCGGCCTGCACGCCCATCACATCGCCATCGAAGCCCGGCTGGGCGTCGCCCTTCCACTGGATGTCGCTGCTCTGCCCCACCAGCCGCCCCCACGCGGTGCGGAAGGCGCCATTGCTGTAAAGCAGGCGCTGTTCGCCCTGGCGCTCGTGGAAGGTACCGAGGCTGGCCAGCGAGGTCTCCCGCAGCAGCGGGGGCACGACCGCGTAGGCGGCGGTTTCCAGCCGGTACAGCGGTACCACGTCGCCCTGTGCCGGGCGCGCACCGGGGCTGGGCGGGATGGCGCCGGCGCCCGGCAGACTGCTGCCGGCCACCGGTACGTCGGGCACGGCCGGGTCGCTGGGCGGCGCTACAGGCGCGGGCTCGGGCGGCGGTGGCGGCGGTGCGGCTTCGCCCGCAGTCAGGTCCGGATCAACCGCGCCCTCTGGCGGCGGCGGAGGTGCGGGCGTGATCGGCGGCGGCGGGGCGACATCGGGCGTGGGCGGTGGCGGCGTGGCGGTGCCGCTGCCGTTCGGGGCCGGGGTCGGGCCCGCCACCAGGGTTGAACGCAGGTACCAGTTCTCGCCGGTACCCGCGCTGACACCACCCTTGAACAGGAAATACTCATAGGCGCCCGCCGCGACCGGCGCGAACAGCGAGAACGCATTGGCCGCAGTGGTCCCCCCATTGAGCGCCTGCACTACCAGGATGCCGTCGGCCAGCGTGGCTGCGCCGCCCCCGCCGGCGTTGAGGATGCCGATGCCGGTGGTGCCGCTGGCACTGCCGCCGTCGATCACCAGGCGGTCGCTGGTCGATCCATCGCCCGCCAGCACCGTGCGCAGGTACAGGCCGCCGCCCTCGCCGCGGTAGTTGCCGCGGATGCTGAAGATATCACCGGCACCGCTGCCGGTCAGGTCGATGCGGCCGGCGTTGACCACATCCACCAGCGCGCCGGCTGCGAACGGCCGCAGTGCATGCGCGCCATTGCCTGCGTAGAGCGTGCTGGTGTCGTCCAGGGTAAGCGTACCGGTGCCAGTGCCGCTGTCACCCAGCACCAGGTCACCATCGAAGGTCAGCTCGGTGCTGCTGGCCAGGCTGATCGCCTCCCAGTTCTGGAAGCGGGCCACGCCGGTGGTCTTGACGTTGTTGAAACTGAGCCGGTCAGTGCCGCTGCCGCCATCGAACAGCGGCACTGCGCCCAGGTTGGCCTGGTTGAGGTTGCTGAGCGTGGCCACGTCGTCGTCGGGCCCGCCATCGATGGCGCCGTAGACGATGCCGCCGCCATTCCAGTTGAAGGTGTCGTTGCCGGTGCTGAGCAGTACCTGGCCGCGCACGGTGCCGTCGGTGATGGTCACGCTGTCGTTGCCACCACTGACGCTGATGTTGCCGCCGATGTAGGCGGTGCCGGAAATGATGATGGTGTCGGTGTCGAAGCCGGTGACGACGTTGCCGTCGACGGTGCCACCGGACTGGTCCCACAGGTTCTTGTCCAGCTTCATGTTGACCCGGCCGATGCGGCCACCGGTCATCCAGGCCTGGTCGCCATCCTCGAAGGCGCCGATGATGCGGCCGCCACTCATGCGGAAGGTATCGATGTTGTCGCCCTGCTGCAGGGCGCCCAGCGTGCCGCCGGTCATGACGAAATCATCGCGGCCACTGCCCTGCGTCACCAGCCCGGTGACCGTGCCGCCACTGACGGTCATCTGGTCATCGCCGCTGCCCTGGTCAACGCGGTCGACGGTGCCGCCGCTGAGCAGCAGCACGTCGTTGCCATCACCTTGCAGCACGCCGCCGCTGATGCTGCCATCGAGCATCTCCAGGCGATCGTTGCCGGCACCGAACTGCACACCGGTAAGGCCGGTGAGGGTGCCGCGGTTGACCAGCACGCTGTCACCGGCGCCGACGAACTGCAGCGCGGTGTTGTTGCCGGCGCTGATGCTGCCGAGGTTGTCGACGCGGCTGCCGCCACCCAGTTGAACGGCAACGCCGCCAGCCGAACTGATCGCCCCCTGGTTGCCGAGCTGGTGGCCACCGGCACCGACCAGGGTGATGGCACTGCCGCCGCCGCTCTGCTGCAGCTGAGCGCCACTGGCGACGGTGACGGTGATACCGGATTCGCCGCTGGCGCTGACCGGCACGGTCTGCGGGTTGGGTGCGGCGGCACTGCAGGTGACGGTCTGCCCGGTGAGCGGAGCGACGCTGTCGCAACCTGCCCAGGCGATGGGCACGGTGGCGGCCAGTGCGGCGGGAACGGCCAGGGCCTGCAGCAGGCAGCGGGTCAAGCGGCGCGGACGCGGTGCGGCAACGGACATACGGCACTCCTGGATCGGGAAGTCAGGAATTGCGGATATGGATACTGCGGGCGCCGCTGGGGCGCCATGAAGGGTTCAGGTGTGACGTTATGCCGGAAGCATCACAGTGCGAGTGTGAAATCGCGCGGGCATCACGTGGCGTGCATGTGCATGAAGGCGTTCAGGCCAATCCAAGGACAGGTGCCCTCAGATCTTCAGGTAGATGCGACGCCGGTCCAGCCACCACGCCACGCCCCACCACAGGGTGACGAACGCCAGCGCCTGCAGCATCGACGCCAGCGCCAGTGCCTCGGGCAGCGCGGTGGCCAGCTGCTGCCACACCCAGCCCCAGGCGCCGGTCGCCAACAGCAGCACCGACATCACCGAGGCGCCAAGGTAGGCCGTGATAGCATTCACGCCGAAGCGGCGGCCCAGCGCGGGCCAGCCGCGGCGGTCGATCAGCAGGTGCGCCAGCCACAGCGCCAGCGCGGCCAGGCCGCCGGTCCAGAGCACATAGCTCGGCGTCCACAGCTGCTTGTTGAGCGGCAGTACGCTGGCCAGCAGCAGGCCCAGCACGGCCGTCGCCACGCCCAGGCCGGCCAGTGCGCCCGCACGCCCATGGCGCAGCAGCGCCCCGGCCAGCAGGCCCAGCACGGTGCTGGCCAGCGCGCCGAGGCTGCTCAGCAGGCCCTCCGGGTCATGGCCGAGGCCGGTATCGGCGTGCCACTGGTAGATGAAGGGCGCGAACAGCGTGGTGTCCAGGCGGCTGGCCGGGTTGGTCCACGGTGCCAGATCGCCGGTACCCAGCAGCAGCACCGTATAGCCCACCAGCAGCGCCACCAGCAGCGCGGCCTGCACGCGTGGCCGCGCATACACCGCCACCACGCCGACCACCGCCGCACACAGCGCAATGCGCTGCAGGACGCCCCAGATGCGGAAGTGATGCGTGTCCAGCGCCCACCACACCAGCAGGTGCAGCAGCACGCCGGCGATGGCGATGCGCAGCGCGCGTTCGAGCACGCCCTTGGCCAGCGCCGGGCGTGCCAGGGGATCCTGTGCACGCGGTGCCACGCTGAAGGCCATCGACACGCCCACCAGGAACAGGAAGAACGGGAACACCAGGTCGGTGGGCGTGCAGCCATGCCATTCCGCGTGGCGCAGCGGCGCGAACACCGCACTCCAGTCACCGGGATTGTTGACCAGCAGCATCGCCGCCACGGTGAGCCCGCGCAGGGCGTCGATCGAGCCCAGCCGGCGTGGCAGCGCAGCGTTCATCATGCCGCCTCGTACTGCCCGGCGATCCAGGTCCCACGCACCTGCAGGGCATCGTCCAGCAGCACCAGGTCGGCCTGGTAGCCTTCGGCAATATGGCCCAGGCGGTCATCCACGTTGAGGAACTGCGCCGGGTAGGTCGATGCCATGCGCGCGGCCTCGGCCAGCGGCTGGCCCAGCAGCTGCACGGTGTTGCGCACCGCGGTGGCCATGTCCAGCGCCGAGCCCGCCAGTGCGCCGGCGGCATTGCGCACCACGCCGTCGACGGCGGTGATGGTTTCGCCGTACAGCACGTAGCTGGGGTCATCGGCACCGACCGGCGGCATCGCGTCGGTCACCAGCAGCAGGCGGCCGCGCGGCTTGGCGGCCAGCGCCACGCGCAGGCTGGCCGGGTGCACGTGCACGCCATCGACGATGATGCCGATCCAGCTGTCGCGGTCTTCCAGCGCTGCACCGACGGCACCGGGCTCGCGCCCCTGCAGCGGCGACATCGCGTTGTACAGATGGGTGAAGCCGCGCACGCCAGCATCCAGGCCATCGCGGATTTCTTCGTACGTGCCTGCGGTATGCCCGGCCGCGACGATCACCCCGCGCTCGACCAGCGCGCGGATGGTCTCAAGCGGCACGCGTTCCGGCGCCAGGGTCAGCAGGGTCACGCCGTTGTCCAGCGAGGCGGCCAGGGCGATTTCCTCGGCATCGGGCACGCGGAACTTGCTGGCGTCATGGGTGCCCTTGCGCGCCGGGGCGATGTACGGGCCTTCCAGATGGATGCCGATCACGCCCGGCACCTTGCGTTCGATCGCCTCGCGCATCGCCGCGATCGCTTCGCGCATCACCGCCACGTCGTCGCTGATCAGCGTCGGCAGCAGCGCCGTGGTGCCGAAGCGCCGGTGGGCCTGCGCGATGGTGCGCAGCGAGGCGACATCCGGGGTGTTGTTGAACAGCGCACCGCCACCGCCGTTGACCTGCACGTCGATGAAGCCCGGCAGCAGCCAGCCGCCGCCGAGGTCCACCTGCTCGTCGGCCTGGCCCAGCTGCGGGGCGGCATCGGGCAGCAGCGCGATGATGCGGCCGTCTTCGATCACCACCGCCAGGTCGTCGCGGAAATCATCGCCGGTGAGGATGCGGGCGTTGCGCAGGACCGTGGCCATCAGACCGTCTCCGTGACCTTGTTCAGGTGCGGCGGCAGGTCGGGATTGAAGCCACGGCGGATCGCCAGTGCATTGATGGCGCGGTAGAAGCTCTGCACGGTCAGCAGCGGTGCGCACAGCGGGTGCGGCGCCACGGCCACCGGCAGGTCGCCACCGGCGCCGGCCAGCCACACCTGGGCACCGCGCGCACTGAATTCCTCGACCACCGCGCGCGTACCGGCACCGGTTTCATCAGGCTGGGCGAAGGCCAGCACCGGGAAGCCGCGGCCGACCAGCGCCATCGGGCCGTGCTTGACCTCGGCCGAGCTGTAGGCCTCTGCATGCAGGCTGCAGGTTTCCTTGAACTTCAGCGCCGCTTCCTGCGCCGCACCGAGGCCGAGGCCACGGCCGAGCACGAACAGGTTGGTGGCATCGACCAGGCCATCGGAGACCGCGCTCCAGTCGCACTGCCACGCGGCGCGCAGCGCATCGGGCAGCAGGTCCAGCGCGGCGCGCAGGCTGCTGTCCTGCTTCCAGTAGGCGGCCAGCTGCAGCAGCGCGGCCAGCGAGGCCAGGTAGCTCTTGGTCGCCGCCACGCTCTTCTCAGCACCGGCATGCAGCGGGATGACCGTGTCGGCCAGCTGCGCCAGCGGCGAATCCTCGACGTTGACCAGGGCAACCACGCGCGCGCCGGCGGCCTTGGCGGCCTCGGCATTGCGCAGCAGGTCCGGGCTCTTGCCCGACTGCGAGATGACGATGAACAACGCACCGCGCAGCTGCAGCGGTGCGGCGTAGACCGAACCCACCGACGGCGATGCCGAGGCAACCACCAGGCCCAGCTGGGTTTCCAGCAGGTACTTGCCATAGGTGGCGGCATGGTCGGAGCTGCCGCGCGCGCAGGTCACCACGAACGGCGGCGGTGCCGCGCGCAGGCTGGCGGCCAGCGTTTCCAGGGTGGCGTGGTTGCGGGCGAACTGGCGGGCAACCACGTCGGCCGCTTCAGCAGCCTCGGCGAACATCAGGGTGGCGGTGGGGTCGGACAGCGACATGGCGGACTCAGGCGGGATCGGAAGGAAGGGGGCGCACGCCGGCCGGGCGCATCGGTGCGGTGGAACCGCGCACCACCAGCTGCGGCACGAAGCCCTGGTTCTGCAGGGCGGCGGGGGCATCGTCGTAGGCATCGCTGCGCAGCTGCGCGATCAGCAGGCGCGCGGCGTGGCGGGCGATGTCCTCGGTGGCCTGCTTGGCGGTGGTCAGCGGCGGCCACGACTGGCGCGAGAACGGGCTGTCCTCGAAGCCGGCGATGGACAGGTCGTAGGGCACGTTCATGCCGGCCGACTTGGCCGCCGCCAGCACGCCGGCAGCGATTTCATCGTTGGACCCGAAGATGGCGGTGGGCGGTTCGCGCAGCGCCAGCAGGCGGCGCGCGCCCCGGAAGCCATCGTCGAAGGTGTAGTCGCCCTGCACCACCAGGTGCTTGTCCACGGTCATGCCGTAGTCCTTCAGCGCGGCTTCGTAACCGGCATAGCGTTCACCCGAAGACCGGTGCGAGGAGCCACCCCAGAGGAAGCCGATGCGCTGGTGGCCGAGCTGGATCAGGTGCTCGGTGACTTCGTAGGCGGCCTCGCGGTCGTCGACGAACACGCAGGCGCCATCGGCCGGATCCTCGGTGGCGGCGATGATGCGCACCAGCTTGATGCCGCGCGCGGTCAGCGTCTGGATCAGGTCGCGGCGCTCGGACATCGGCGCGGTCAGCACCAGCCCGGCCAGGCGCGAACGCTGCACCCAGTCGGCCAGTTCATCGGCCAGCATCGGCGAGCTCGAATCACACGGATGGATCTGCAGGCCGAAGCCGGTTTCGCGGCAGGCGGCGAGCACGCCGTTCTGCACGCCGATGATGTGGTACGGGTTGGGGTTGTCGTACACCAGCCCGATCACGAACGTCGTGCCGCTGCGCAGGTTGCGCGCCGACGGATCGGGTTCGTAGTCGAGTTCGGCAATGGCCCGCAGCACCCGCGCACGGGTGGCCTGCATCACCGACGGTTCGTTGTTGATGACCCGCGACACCGTCTTCAGCGAGACCTTGGCCTTTTCGGCAACGTCCTTGATGGTCGCTCTGCGCATCGGCTTTTCCTGGGGTTGGCTGCCGTCCATCATCGCCGATCAGACCTTGTCCTGCGGCAGGCCGGCGCGATGGCCGATCACCGAGTAGAACAGGATGTACAGGTAGCACGGCACCATCAGCAGGACGAACACCAGCTGGAAATCGATGTGCTGCTTGAGCACCGCGAACAGCTGCGGAATGATCGCGCCGCCGGCGATGCCCATCACCAGCAGGGCCGAGCCGGTTTCGGTGAAGCGACCCAGGCCGCGGATGGCCAGCGGGAAGATGGCCGGCCACATCATCGCGTTGGCAAAGCCCAGCAGCGCCACGAAGGCCACCGAGACATAGCCGTGGGTGGCCCAGGCGCCCAGGCAGAACAGCACGCCCAGCACCGCCGAAAGGGTCAGGTAGCGCGACTGCGACACCACTTTCGGAATCAGCAGCAGGCCGACCACGTAGCCGATGAGCATGGCGAACAGGGTCAGCGAGGTGAACATCTTGGTCTGGTCCAGCGGCAGGTTGAAGCCGTGGCCATAGGTACCGATGGCATCGCCGGCCATCACTTCCACGCCGACGTAGACGAACAGGCACAGCACGCCCAGCCACAGGTGCGGGAACTGGAAGATGCTGCGGCGTTCGGCAGCGCCCGCGGCCTTCGGCGTGGCATTGGCTTCGGACGGCTTGATTTCCGGCAGCGGCGAGAACAGCACCGCCACTGCCAGCACCACCAGCACACCGGCCATGGCCAGGTAGGGCGCGTGGATCTTGGCGGCGAATTCGTTGAGCAGCTGCGCCTTGGTGGCCTCGTCGGCAGTGGCGACGGTGGCCGACAGATCGCCGATGCCATGCAGCACCAGCGTGCCGATCAGCACCGGTGCCAGCATGCCGGCGATCTTGTTGCAGATGCCCATCAGCGCGATGCGGCGCGCGGCCGTTTCGATCGGGCCGAGGATGGAGATGTAGGGATTGATCGCGGTCTGCAGCAGGGCCAGGCCGCTGCCGATCACGAACAGGCCACCGAGTGCGCCCGGGTACCAGCGCTGCGTGGCGAATTCACCGAACAGTGCCGCGCCGCCGGCCATCACCAGCAGGCTCAGGCTGAGCCCCTTCTTCATGCCGGTGCGGCGCAGGATCCACGACGACGGCAGGGCCAGGAAGAAGTAGGACAGGTAGAACACCATCAGCACCAGGAAGGCACCGACTTCGCTGAGCTCGAAGGCCAGCTTGACGAAGGTGATCAACGGGCCGTTGAGCCAGGTGAAGAAGCCGATCAGGAAGAACAGCACGCCGACGATGGCGATGGAGGCGGCAACGTTCGGGCGCGCGCTTGCAGCAGTGACGGCGGACATCGGGTGGGCTCCTGCGGCGACCACCGCAGAACGCGGTGTCGGAGAGTGGCTGGGAACAACGTTGTCACATTCTTTCGATGGACCACAGCGGTTTGTCAACTTGATTGCACGGGCCCGATGCGGCCGTGCTGCACTGCGCAAGGCAACACCCGCGATCCGCGCTGAATGCGCTCTGGCCCTAGAGGCCCATGGCGCAACGGCTTTCGGGTTAACGCCAGGTCAAGACCATGTAAACGTTTACCGTGTCTCTCATTCGTTGCGGCGCAGCAACGAAAGTGTCACGAACTCGTTGACATCGTTGTCAGCGCAGTTACAGACTCCGCCCAATCGCCGGGCCTTTCGTGGGTCCGGCCCTCACCTGCAGCAGGAGCCCGCGTGACCGCCAGCCACCCCGCCCCGGCCCATGTCCTGTCCCGAGTCGCGCCCTCGTTCCTGGCCGCCGACGTCGGTGGCACCCATGTGCGCGTGGCCCGGGCCCAGGCCAGCGGCGACGAGGCACATCCGGTGCAGCTGCTGGAATACCGCAAGTACCGCAACGCCGACTACGCCGGCCTCAGCGCGATCCTCACCGACTTCCTCGGTGACAGCGCGCGGCCCAGCCAGTGCGTGGTAGCCACCGCCGGCTTCGCCCGCGAGGACGGCACGGTGATCACCGCCAACCTGCCGTGGCCGCTGTCGGCCCGCCAGGTGGAAGCGGACGTCGGGCTGCAGCACGTGCACATCGTCAACGACTTCGAAGCGGTGGCCTATGCCGCGGCGCAGGTGGATGCCAGCGGCGTGCTGCACCTGTGCGGCCCCGAGACCGCACCGCGCGGCCCGACCCTGGTGGTCGGCCCCGGCACCGGCCTGGGCGCGGCACTGTGGATCCCCACCCCGAACGGCCCGGTGGTCCTGCCCACCGAAGCCGGCCAGCCGACGCTGGCGGCCAGTACCGAACTGGAAATGGCGATCGTCCGCCACATGCAGCGCGATCGCGCGCACGTGTCGATCGAACACGCGCTGTCCGGCCCCGGCCTGATGAACCTGTACCGCGCCATCTGCGCGCTGCAGGGGCAGGCACCGGTACTGGCCAGCCCGGATGCGGTGACCGCCGCAGCGATGGCCGGCACCGATGCCCTGGCGCGCCAGGCGCTGGATGTGTTCTGCGGCCTGCTCGGCAGCACCATCGGTGACATGGCGCTGTTCTATGGCGCACAGGGCGGTGTCTACCTGGCCGGCGGCATCCTGCCGCAGATCCGCGAATACCTGCATGCCAGCACCTTCGTCGAACGCTACCTGCAGAAGGGGCCGATGGGCGAAGCGCTGGCACGCATCCCGGTGAAGGTGGTCGAGCACGGGCAGCTGGGCGTCATCGGCGCCGCCAGCTGGTTCCTGCTCCACGCCAACGCCTGAACCGCAGTACGCAGCAAGCAGTACGCAGCACCGCAGTACGCACGACGCACTGGAATCGCACCATCGCGCCCGGCAGCCCCTGCTGGCGCCAGGCATGACCTGCCATTCGTTCGCCGCCGACAACGCACATCAGTGATGAGGAGAGACATCATGAACACCCGCAAGACTCTGCTTTCGGCAGCCATCGTCGGCTGCCTCGCCTTCTCGGCGCACGCCCAGCAGGCCACCCCGCAGGACCTGGACACCGTGCAGGTGGTGGGCATCCGCGCCAGCCTGGAAAAGTCGCTGGACACCAAGCGCAACAACGTCGGTGTGTCCGAAGCGATCACCGCCGAGGACATCGGCAAGTTCCCCAGCACCAACGTTGCTGAAGCGCTGTCGCAGATCCCGGGCGTCACCCTGGACCGCCGCTTCGGCCAGGGCGAGCGCGTCAGCATCGACGGCACCGACCCCAGCCTCAACCTGTCCTTCCTCGACAACCACCCGGTGGCCCAGGCCATCTGGCTGTATGGCGAGCAGCCCAACCGCGGCTTCGACTACACGCTGCTGGCCCCGCAGATCCTGGGCCGCGCCGAGATCATCAAGTCGTCCGAAGCGCGACTGACCGAAGGCAGCCTCGGCGGCACCGTGCTGATGCACACCCGCCAGCCGCTGGACCTGAAGCAGAACGAAGTGGCCGCCTCGGTGGGCTACAGCTACAGCCAGCAGGCCAGCGAAGGCAAGCCGAACGCTGCCGTGCTGTACAGCTGGAAGAACAACGACGAGACCTTCGGCGTGGCCGTGTCGGCCCAGCATTACGAAGAAGCCGTCGACCGCCAGGGCAAGGAAGTGTTCGGCTACACCAAGGCCAGCACCTTCCCCAACGCCACCGGCGTGGCCGCCGACGTGGACGTGCCGAACTCGTTCAACGCCGCCTGGTTCCAGCAGGAACGCAAGCGTGACAGCGCCGTGGTCAACCTGCAGTTCAAGCCGACCGACGAGCTCGAGTTCAACCTGAGCGGCATGTACATCAAGGAAAAGTTCGACAACTACAACCAGTCGCTCTATTCCTTCCTGACCTGGAACCCGGGCACCGTCAACGCCGTCAACCAGCTCGGCGACGTGCGCAATGGCGTGGCCACCAGCGGCCACTCCAACCCCAGCGCCATCGCCAACAGCGGCACGCTGATCTATGACAACAACGTGCGCCTGTCCGAAGTGGTCACCAAGGGCGTGGACCTGCGCGGCGCCTGGAAGGGCGAAAGCTGGGGCGTGACCGGCCAGGCCGGCCAGAGCAAGTCCGACAACAAGAACCTGGCCCAGTACTTCATCGAGCCGTTCTACAACGGCGGCTACAGCTGGAACATGGACAAGGGCATCACCTTCGATGACCCGGCAGGCGCCCGCGACCCGGCCAACTGGGGCTCGGCCGGTGGCTGGTTCGGCAACAACGGCGTGTTCTCCACCGAGAGCAAGGACACCTACGCCCAGCTCGACTTCAACGTCCAGTTCGACAGCATCTTCAACCAGCTGCAGTTCGGCGTGCGCCACGGCAAGCACGATGAGGCCTTCACCCTCAACGTGTACGGCGGCGTCACCCCGGGCACGCTGGCCGACGTGGGCACCATCGGCCTGACCGACATCCAGGGCTTCACCAACGACCAGGGCCACCACGTGCAGGCCGGCCGCAACAACGTGCTGAACTGGGTGCGCAACAGCCCGATCGACTACAGCAACCCCGATCCGGCCAGCTACCTCAACAACAGCTGGGCGCTGACCCAGACCAACAACGCGGCCTACGCACAGCTGAACTTCTCCAACGGCCCGCTGCGCGGCAACCTGGGCGTGCGCTACGTCGATTCCAAGACCGAAGGCAGCGGCTTCGTCTACGGCGGCACGCCCACCCTGACCGACCTGGACAGCAAGTGGCAGACCCGCACGAAGAAGGAAGACTTCGTGCTGCCGTCGTTGAACGTGGCCTGGGACACTGACAACGACTGGGTGTTCCGCTTCGCCGCGGCCAAGGTGATCGCCTGGGCGCCGTACAACCAGATGGTCAACAACACCTTCCTCAACGACACCACCCTGACCGGTTCGGGCGGCAACGCCGATCTGTCGCCGTATGAGTCGTGGAACTTCAACGCTTCGGCCGAGTACTACTACGCGCCGCAGGCGGTGGTGGCCTGGTCGGTGTTCTACAAGAAGATCGACAACTACATCGATACCTCGGCCACGATCGAGCGCCAGTACAACTCGATCCGCGATACCTCGCCGGCCACCTGGGCGAACCTCGTCGGCACCAACGGCTGCACCGCCGACGGCTACTGCGACTACAGCATCCAGCGCCCGCGCAACGCCGGCAGCGGCCACGTCAAGGGCTTCAACATCAGCTTCCAGCAGCCCTTCGGCGAAAGCGGCTTCGGCCTGACCGCCAACTACACCTACGCCAATGGTGAGAACAACACCGGCGATCCGCTGCCCTACCAGTCGCGCAATGCCATTGCCTTCAGCCCGTACTACGAGAAGGGCCCGATCAATGCGCGCCTGACCTACAACTGGCGTGACAGCTACCTGGCCGGTGGTTACGTGGCCGGTGCCGCCCCGTCCAGCGTGGACGACTACGCGGAACTGGGTGCCAGCTTCGGCTACACCTTCAACGACAACTGGTCGCTGACGGTGGACGCGCAGAACCTGCTGGACGAGACCTACTTCCAGTACCTGGGCGACAAGGAACACCTGGCTGGCAAGTACAAGAGTGGCCGCCGCTACATGGCCACCCTGCACTTCAAGTTCTAAGACTGCACCAGCTGCACATCGCGACGGGCCCGGATTTCCGGGCCCGTCGTACGATGGGAGACCGGAATCGCCGCCTGCGCGGCGGCCACGCGCGGCACAGCGAGCCGCCCACCACAGGAGTGAGACGATGCGACCCTTCCCCCTTGCCAGCATGCTGCTGGGCCTGGCGCTGCTTCCCGCCGTCGCCCAGGCGGCCGATCTGCCGGCACTGGATACCGGCCCCGGCCCGCAGCTGCGCGCCGGCAGCCTGATGCTGATCCCCGCGCCGGCCAACGTGCAGCGTGGCAAGGGTGCCGGCATCACCGTGGCCGCAGGCACGGCCCTGCACGCCGACAGCGAAGCCGAGCAGCGCGTGGCAGCCCAGTTCGCCGATCTGCTCGCCCGCAGTGGCGGCCCGCGCCTGGCGCTGGCCAGCGGCAAGACCGCGGCCCGCACCGCTGGCAAGGGCGGCAGCATCCGCTTCCAGATCATTCCCACCTTCCGCGACAGCGGCGAGGGCTACACGCTGGAGAGCACCGCCCAGGGCGTGCTGGTGCAGGCCGGCAACGAGACCGGCCTGTTCTACGGCGCCACCACCCTCGCCCAGTTGGCCACCGGCGGCAGCCAGGGCGTGCTGCCGGCCGTGCAGATCCAGGATGCGCCGCGTTTCAGCTGGCGCGGCTTCATGCTCGACTCGGCACGCCACTTCCAGAGCCTGGATGAAATCAAGCGCGTGCTCGATGCCATGGCCGCGCACAAGCTCAACACCTTCCATTGGCACCTGACCGATGACCAGGGCTGGCGCATGGAGATCAAGCGCTACCCGAAGCTGACCGAAGTGGGCAGCTGCCGCCTGCCGGCCGGCGATGGCGGCATCGATCCGGTGACGAAGCAGGAATACCCGTACTGCGGTTTCTACACGCAGGAGCAGATCCGTGAAGTGATCGCCTATGCTGCCGCGCTGCATATCCAGGTGATTCCGGAAATCGACGTGCCCGGCCACGCCACCGCGGCGATCGCGGCCTACCCGGAACTGGGCTCGATCAGCACCCCGCTGAAGCCGATCAGCGAATGGGGCGTGTTCCCCAACCTGTTCAACGTCGAGGACGGCACCGTCACCTTCCTGGAGAACGTGCTGGAAGAAGTGATCCAGCTGTTCCCCGCCAAGTACGTGCACGTGGGTGGCGACGAGGCGGTAAAGGACCAGTGGATCGCATCGAAGCAGGCGCAGCAGCGCATGCGCGAACTGGGCATCAAGGATGAGATGGCCATGCAGAGCCACATCATCAAGCGCCTGGAGACCTTCCTGGAGGAACACGACCGCCGGCTGATCGGCTGGGACGAGATCCTCGAAGGCGGCCTGCCGCCGCAGGCCACGGTGATGTCCTGGCGCGGCACCGAAGGCGGCCTGGCTGCAGCCAGCAGCGGCCATGACGTGGTGATGTCGCCGGTCAGCCACCTGTACCTGGATTACCTGCAGACCGGCTCGCCGAACGAGCCGCCGGGCCGCCCGGCGCAGGTCAACCTGGCCAAGCTGTACGCCTTCGAGCCGGTGCCGGCCGAGCTGGCCGCCGACAAGCGCGGGCACATCCTGGGCCTGCAGGCGAACATGTTCACCGAGCACACGCGCAGCTACGCACGCCTGCAGCACAACCTGTTCCCGCGCCTGGCCGCCGTGGCCGAAACCGGCTGGAGCACGCCGGAGCAGCGCGACTTCCGCGATTTCCTCGCCCGCCTGCCCGCACAGCTGCAACGCTACCGCGCCTGGGGCCTGGCCTATGCGCAGACGCCGTTCGAAGTGGGCGTGGGCCATACCGACGACCGTGCCGCGAACACGGTGACGGTGTCGCTGGCCAACCCGCTGGGCTATGAAGTGCGCTACAGCACCAACGGCAGCCCGGTGACGGCATCCTCGCCGCTGTACCAGCAGCCGCTGACCCAGCCGCTGCCGGCCACCGTGCAGGCGGCCGCGTTCTTCCAGGGCCAGCCGCTGGCCGCCGCACCGACGGTGGCCTCGTTCACCGCGCAGTCGCTGCTCAGCCGCCACAGCCAGGAACTGCGCAGCTGCGTGGGCGAAAAGGGCTTGGTGCTGCGCCTGGAAGACGACGGCCCGCGCGAAGGCGCACGCACGGTGTTCACCGTGGACATCTTCCAGCCGTGCTGGCGCTGGCCGTCGGCACAGCTCGATGGCATCAGCAGTGTTGAAGTCCGGGCCGGGCGCATTCCGTACTACTTCCAGCTGGCCCACGACGAGCCGGCGCGCAAGTTCGAGAAGGCCAAGGGCCGCAACGGCGAGATGCTGGTCCGTCGCGGTGACTGCACCGGCAAGGTCGTGGCCCAGGTGCCGCTGCCGGCCAACACCGATGCCGATGGCTTTGTCACCCTGCGCGCGGCGCTGCCGAAGGGGATCTCGGGTCGCGACGATCTGTGCATCAACTTCACCGGCGATACGCGCCCGGCGATGTGGGTGCTGGATGAGATGACGCTGCAGAAGTAACGCCATCCACGCATGGCGTGGATCTACTGTAGAGCCGAGCCCATGCTCGGCTGCATTTCACGGGAAAGCCGAGCATGGGCGCGGCTCTGCAGGCCCTTCAGCCCCGCCAGCGCAGCAGGATGTCGCGCAGCGGGGTCAGGGCGGTCGCCAGGCCCGACAACACGCCGATCGTGTTGGCCAGTGCATCCATCGGGTCGGCGCTGCGGTTGCTGGTCAGCGCGCCCTGCGCGAACTCGATGCCCACGCCCATCAGCACCAGGCCCACACCCGCCCACAGCAGCGGCGTACCCCGGCGGAACAACTGCACCGCGCTGCCGGACAGGATGAAATAGGCCAGGAAATGCTCGACCTTGTCGCCGTTCTGCGGCAGGTCGATCGGCGGCGGCGGGATCAGGCAGACCACGATCACCACCAGCACTGCCAGCAGCCACAGCGCCGTCCACAGCCGCGGGCGACGCAGCGGCTTGATCACCGGCAACGCCGCACTCACAGGCGCCAGCTCAGGTCACCCAGCTCGAAGGCCGGTTCGAAATCCACCTCGCGCTGCAGGCCGATCACCTGGAAGCGCTCGCCCATCTCGGTCGGCAGGGTCAGCTTCTTCACCTGGTCGCGCAGCTGGATGCGGCCCACTTCATCGGTACGCTCCTCGGCCAGCACCAGCACCTGGTCCAGCCCGTTGCCAAGCAGGAAGCTGGTCTGGCTGCAGTAACCGGCCAGCTCGAAGCCACCGTGCAGGCCCGCTTCGGCCATGGCGGTGAAATCCACCGACGCGGTGATGTCCTGCAGCCCCGGCCAGCGGTACACCTCGTTGTGCACGTGGTGGCGGTAGAACGCGCGCACGGTGCCATCATCGCGGTCGTGCTGGTAGAACTCGCTGCGGTTGTAGCCATAGTCGACGAACAGCATCGCGCCGCGCTGCAGGCCGCCGGCCACCGCCTGCAGCCAGTACGGCAGCTGCGGCAGCACTTCGGAGCGGTAGCCATCGGCGAAGGGCTTTTCCAGATAGCGTTCCAGGTGCCGCACCGCGCCGTTGAGCAGCACGTCGGCCGGCTGCGCGCCGCGCATGAAGTTGCCATCGCCATCCAGCTCGACGGTTTCCTCGTAGACCTCGCCGTCCTTGATGAGGAAGCGCGGGGTCGGCAGCGCGTCGATCACCTCGTTGGCAAACACCACGCCGTCCCAGTCATCGTCGAACGGGCGGTCGACCCACTCCACCCGGCCGGCCAGCTCGGCCGGCAGGTTCTGCTGCAGGCGCTGCTGCTGGCGCTGGCGCAGATCGGCACTGGGCTCGAGGATGGCGTAGCGCGCCGGCAGCGCGTCCAGTTCGGCCAGGCGCAGCAGCACCGCCTCGGCGAAGGCGCCGGTGCCGCCGCCCAGTTCCAGCATGCGCGCGTGCGCATCCAGCTGGGCGAACACCGGGGCCAGCGCGTTGGCCACGCTGCCAGCGAACAGGCTGCCGAGCTCAGGCGCGGTGGTGAAATCGCCACTGCCGCCGAACTTGCTGGCGCCGGCGCTGTAATAGCCCCAGCCGGGGGCGTACAGGCACAGCTCCATGAAGCGCGAGAACGGGATCGCCCCGCCCTGCGCAAGGATTTCGGCACGCAGGGCGGCCGCCAGCTGGTCGCTGTGGGCCAGGGCGTCGGCTTCGGGCAGAGGGAAGGTGGGCTGCATGGTGTCTTCGAATGCGGTGACAATGGTGCACAGGATAGCCGAGCCTTGGAGGACCCTCATGAGCGACACCGCCCCCGTGGCCCTGATCACCGGCAGCGCCCGCCGGATCGGTGCGGCCATCGCCCGCCAGTTCCACGCCTGTGGCTGGTCGGTGGTGCTGCACGCCCACACGTCCAGCGCCGAGCTGCAGCAGGCCGCGTTCGACCTGGAGAACATCCGCCCGGGCAGCGTGCTGGCCCTGCAGGCCGACCTGCGCGACGCCGATGCCCTGTCCGATCTGGTGGAACAGGCCGTGGCCCACTTCGGCCGCCTGGACGCGCTGGTCAACAACGCCTCCAACTTCTTCCCTACCCCGCTGGGCCAGGTGACTGCCGCAGCCATGGACGAGCTGTACGCGGTCAACGCCCGCGCGCCACTGCTGCTGTCACAGGCCGCCACGCCCTACCTGCGCCGGCAGCAGGGCTGCATCGTCAACCTGACCGATCTGCACGGCACCGACCCGATGCGCGACCACATCGCCTACACCATGGCCAAGGCCGCGCTGGAAATGGCCACCCGTTCGCTGGCACTGGAACTGGCCCCGAAGGTGCGGGTGAATGCCGTGGCGCCAGGCGCGATCCTGTGGCCGGAACAGGGCAAGGACGATTTCGCCCGCGAGGCACTGCTGGCGCGCACGCCGCTGGCCCGCATCGGCACCGTCGAGGAGATCGCCGAGGCGGTGTACTGGCTGGTGGCCGAGGCCAGCTTCGTCACCGGCCACACCCTGCGCGTGGATGGCGGGCGTACGGTCAGTTGACATGTTGCCGGCCAGCGGCCGGCACTACCGGTAGCGCCGGCCGCTGGCCGGCAACCCTTCATTCCAGGTCCACGACCTCGAAGGCTTCACCATGCTGCTTGTGCGCCCGCCACAGCGTGGCCAGGTCCTGGCCGCTCACCGGATCGATGAAGTCCGGCGCGATGTCCGCCAGCGGCTTCAGTACGAAGGCGTGCTTCAGTTCCGGGCGCGGGATGCGCAGATGGCCGGGGCCTTCCACCACAAGGTCGCCGTAGAACACCACGTCGATGTCCAGCGTACGGTCGGAGAAGCGCGGCCCGCTGCGGTCGCGGCCATGCGCGTCTTCCAGCGCATGCAGCCAGTCGTCCAGGTCCTGCAGCGGCAGATCGGTCTGGATTGCCACGCCATTGTTGAGGAAGGCCGGGCCATCGAAGCCGACCGCGGCAGTGCGATAGGCCGGTGACACCTGCAGCGCGCCGAAGCGCTCGCGCAGGGCCGTCACCGCGGCGTGGAGGTAGCGGCGGGGCTGGACGTTGCTGCCCAGGCTCAGGAGCACGGTGGTCATGCGGTTCCGGTGACGGCGATCAGGTGGGGGGTGGGCATGCCGTCGTCACGGCGGCCTGCCTACAATCCGGGACGCACATGATAGGACACCCACATGACCTATTGCGTTGGAATCGAGGTGGACGAAGGCCTGGTCTTCGCCGCCGACACCCGGACCAATGCCGCGCTGGACGATGTCCGCGTGCACCGCAAGCTGCACGTGTTCGAGTACCCCGGCGAGGCGACCTTCGTACTGATGGCCGCCGGCAACCTGGCCACCACCCAGCTGCTGGTCTCGCGCCTGCAGCGTGATGCCGCCGAAGAACGCATACCCAACCTGCGGCAGATGCGCCATCTGTTCGAAGCCGCCGCTTACGTCGGCGCGCTGCTGGTGGACAGCCAGGTGAAGTGCCAGCACACCGAACACGGCCACGACGGCGTCAACACCCAGGCCACGCTGATCTTCGGCGGGCAGATCGCCGGCGAGCAGCCCGGGCTGTACATGGTCTACCCGCTGGGCAACGCCATCGCCGCTTCGCCGGAGACGCCGTACCTGCAGATCGGTGAATCCAAGTACGGCAAGCCGATCCTCGATCGCATCGTCAGCCCGGCCACGCGGCTGGAAGATGCCGCGCGCACCGCGCTGCTGTCGCTGGATTCGACCATCCGTTCGAACCTGTCGGTGGGCCTGCCGATCGATATGGTGCTGCTGCGCAAGGGCGAACTGCAGGTCGGCCAGCAACTGCGCTTCACCGCCGATTCGCCGCTGTATGCCGACATCCACAACAACTGGTCGCGGCGGCTGGAACAGGCGGTGGCGAGCCTGCCACGGTTTCCGTGGGAGGCCGGGGACCGGTAGTGCCGGCCGCTGGCCGGCATCGGCGATGATCCTGCCGCACGTGGAGCCGGCCAGCGGCCGGCACTACCGTCAGCCGAGCGCTTCAGCCACGGCGCGGAACACCTGCTGCATCTGCAGCGGCTTGCGCAGCACGTGCACATCGATGCCCGGCGGGAAGGCGCGGGTATCCAGCTCCACCGCCGCCTCCTCCAGCACCAGGGCCGGGCCGGCGTACCCCAGCGTGGCCATTTCGCCCAGCAGCTGGCTGGCCGGCAGCAGCTTGGAGCCGGCATCGGCGATGACCAGCGCCGGCATGGCTTCCTGCTGCATCCAGCGCAGCGCGGCCGGGCCATCGGAAGCAAGCTGCAGCTGGTAGCCCTGGCTGGACAGCGCGTTGCCCAGCAGCGACAGGCGCGTGGCCTCGCCATCGACCACCAGGATCGACTGGCCACTGCCCAGCGCCACCAGCTGTTCGACCGGTTCACCGCCCTCGGCCCGCTCATGCATCGGCAGCCGCAGCTCGAAGCGCGTGCCCTGCCCCAGCTGGCTGTTGACGTGGATGCTGCCACCGGCGCCTTCGACGATGCGCTTGCAGGAAATCAGGCCCAGGCCGGTGCCATCGGCCTTGGTGGTGAAGAACGGGTTGAACAGGTGCGACAACGTGTCGGCATCCATGCCGATGCCTTCGTCGGCCACCACGATGCGCAGCCAGTCCACGCCGTCGTGCTCGCCGGCATGGTCGGCGGTCAGGCCCAGGCGGCCGCCCTGCGGCATCGCCTGGATCGCATTGAGCGCCAGGTTCAGCAGCACCTGCTGCAGTTCGGTGTAGTTGGCATCGACCACCAGCCCCTCGTCCTGCACCTCCAGTTCCAGGCTCACCGTTTCGGGCACGTTGCTGCGCAACAGCAGCGCCACGGCCTGGAACAGATCGTCGATGAAGATGCGCTCGCTGGGCGTGCGCGAACCGCGCACGAAGGACAGCATCGACTCGGCCATCTCGTGGCCACGGCGGCCGCACTCGGCGATGACATCGGCCAGGTGGTGCAGCTGCGGATCTTCGGTGCGCGCCTTCAGCAGCTCCGGCATGATCAGCAGCGGCTGCAGGATGTTGCGCAGGTCGTGGCTGAGGCCGGCGGCAAGCAGCGAGAGGCTTTCCAGACGCTGCGCACGCATCAGCTCGGTTTCCACGCGCAGGCGCTCCACCGCGCTGCGCGCATCGCGCACCGCGCGCGCCACCGCCGACGGCAGGCGCGCCGGGTGGTGCTTGATGATGTAATCGTTGGCGCCCTTCTGCAGGGCCTCCACCGCGTTCTCCTCGCCCATCGTGCCGGAGACGAAGATGAAAGGAACATCCGGCGCGGTCTCGCGCACGATGCGCAGCGCTTCATCACCGGAAAAGCCCGGCATGCTCAGGTCCGAGAGCACGATGTCCGGCACGAACCCGGCCAGCGCCTGGCGCAGCTCGGGCTCGCTTTCCACGCGCTCGAAACGGGCATCCAGGCCCGCCTCGAGCATCTGTTCGCACATCAGCTCGGCATCTTCCGGTGAATCTTCCACCAGCAGGATGCGCAGCGCCCCGAGGGCCGGACCGATCAGCGGCATGGCCTTACTCGACCTCCGGTGCCTGGTTGATCAGCGCCCAGAACCTGCCCAGGGTCTGCACCGCGCCGAAGAACTGGTCCACGTCCACCGGCTTGACGACATAGGCGTTCACGCCCATGTCCCAGCTGCGCGCCAGGTCGCTTTCCTCGCGCGAGGACGACAGGATGACCACCGGCAGGCGCTTGAGCTCCTCGTGCTCGCGGATCTGCCGCAGCACTTCCAGCCCGTCCATGCGCGGCATCTTGATGTCCAGCAGCAGCACTGCGGGCAGGCCTTCTTCGCGGGTGGCATGCGCACCACGGCGCAGCAGGTAATCCATCACTTCCACGCCGTCCTCGACGTGCACGATGGGATTGGCCAGGCGGGCTTCCTGCAGCGCGTCGATGGCCATTTCGGCGTCGGCCGGGCTGTCTTCGGCCAGGAGGATGGTGCGCAGCGTGGTCATGCGGAGGGCCCTTGGTTGACTGCGTCCAGCGCAGGAGGCAGGTGGAAGTGGAAAGTGGCGCCGGCATCGGGCGCGGCTTCGGCCCAGATGCGGCCACCATGGCGGGTCAGCACCCGACGCACGCTGGCCAGGCCGATACCGGTGCCGGGGTAGTCACTGGCCTTGTGCAGGCGCTGGAACACGCCGAACAGCTTGCCGGCGTAGGCCATGTCGAAGCCTGCGCCATTGTCGCTGACCGTGAACTGATGGCCGCCATCGGCCTGCTGCTGGTAGTCCACGCGGATGCGCGCCGGCTCGCGGTTGGCCGAATACTTCACTGCGTTGCCCAGCAGGTTCAGCCACACCTGGCGCATCATGTTCTCGTCGGCCACCACGATCGGCAGCGGCGCGATGGTCCATTCAACGTGGTGGGCCACGCCGCTGCCTTCGGCATCGGTCTTCAGGTTGGCATCGAGCATGGCACGGGTGTCGGCCACCAGCGTCTGCATGTCCACCGCCTGCTGGCGCATCGCAGCGCGCCCCAGCCGCGAATAGACCAGCAGATCGTCGATCAGCGCGGCCATGCGCCGTGCCGAGCCGGAGATCACGTCCAGGTAGTGGCGGCTCTTTTCATCAGCGCCCTCGCCCAGGTGGCGTGACAGCTTGTCGGAGAAACCGGCGACATGGCGCAGCGGCGCGCGCAGGTCGTGCGACACCGAATAGCTGAAGGCCTCCAGCTCGCGGTTGACCTCCGAGACCTGGGCCACCTTGCCTTCCAGCTGGCGGTTCAGTTCTTCCACGCGCCACTGCACCGCACGCTGCACGGTCACGTCGCTGATGGTCATCAGCACCACTTCGTCATCGGTGTCCGGCAACGGCATGCGCCGCGCGTTGATGAGCATGTAGCGCACCGTGCCGTCGGTGCGCTGTTCAAGCTCGAAATCCCACAGCTCGCGCCCGCGCAGCAGCACGTCGGACAGGCGCTGACGCACCACCGGGTCCTGCCAGGCGCCCTCGCCGACATCGGCCAGCAGGGTGCCATCGGCACGTTCGTCCTGCAGCCCGTACAGCTCGGCGAACGCCGTGTTGTGCAGCTGCACGCGCAGGTCGCGGTCGAGCAGCACGATGGGCTCGCGCACCGTCTGCAGCACCGAGGCGGCACGCGCGGCGGCGCGCAGCGATTGCCGCTCGGCCTGCAGGCGGCGGCCGATCTGCCGCTGCAGCAGCCACAGCACCAGGCCCAGCAGGCACAGCTGCACCACCAGCGAGCTCCAGGACACCAGTTCAGTCTGCCTGCGCTGGCGCGCGGCCTGTTCGGCACGCGCCGCCAGCAGCGTCTTTTCGCTGGCCTGCAGTTCTTCCACCAGGCCGCGGATCGGATAGCGCGTGCTCAGGTCCTGCACCAGCTCGCGCTGGTCGGTGTTGGGGGTCGAGCGTGCGAGCTGGCGGGCCAGCGCCATGCGTCCTTCCAGCAGCGATTCGATGCGGCCGATGCGGACGAGCTGGTCGGGATTGTCGCGGGTCATCCGCGCCAGCGCGGCCAGCCGCCCGGGAATCTGCTCGGCCTTGGCCATGCGTTCGTGCAGGCCGGGGGCATCCACGCCCTTGGACAGGGTCAGTGCCGCCGATTCCACGTCACGCACGTCGGTCTGCAGCTGCTGCAGGGCCACGCCCACCGCCTGGGTGTGGTTGACCCAGGCCATCGCCTGTTCGTTGTCCTGTTGCAGCTGGCGCAGGGTCAGCCAGGGAACGACGATGATCGCGGCAGCAGCGAGTGCCAGGGCAGGCAGCCGCCAACGGTCCCAGATGTCATCACTGAACACCAGCGCCATGGTCCATCGTCAACGAAGCGATGCGGCCAATATAGCGCAGCCGCTCGGCCCGGGAGAATCCGGCGCGGCGGCACGACGAAGGGCGCCCCTGGCGGGACGCCCCTGTCCACTTCAGGCCAGCGCCGATCAGCGCTTGGCGGCAGCATTGACCTTCAGCGCAGCGGCATCGACGCGGGTAACGCCCTTGATGCCCTTGGCGGTGGTCACCGCCTTGTCCTTCTCGGCCTGGGTGGCGACGGTGCCGCTGAGGCTGACCACACCATTGACCGTTTCCACCTTCACTTCGGTGCCCGGTACGTTGCTGCTGGCCAGCAGGTCGGCCTTCACCTTGGTGGTGATCCAGCTGTCGGTCACCGGCTCGTTCGAGTCGTGGCGGTCGGCGTGGGTCATCGCAGCGTGGTCGGTCTTCGGCGGATCCTTGGCCATGACGGCCGAGGAAGACAGGGCCAGGCCCAGGGTGAGGGACGAAGCAATCAGGGTACGGGTCAGGTTGCTCATCGTGCGGTGCTCCTTCTGGATGTGCTGCCAGTCTGGACAGTCGCCTGTGTTGCAGGCGTCGGGCTTTGGTCACGCCGCCGTGAACCCGCCGGCTGCAACGGTAACGGTTCAGTTTTGCCTCCCCCGGAGCCACGTTCTACGCTTTGTCTCCCCCACCCTGCGGAGCCCCTCCATGCGCCCCGACCTGCAACTGGCCCTGATCGGCTACGGCCTCGCCGGCCGCGTCTTCCACGCACCGCTCATCCAGCACACGCCCGGGCTGGCCCTGCACAGCATCGTCAGCTCGCAGCGCGACACCCTGCTGCGCAGCTTCAGCGATGTGCACGTGCGTGCGAGCGCGCAGGAAGTATTCGATGACCCGGCGGTGGATGCGGTGGTGATCGCCACGCCGAACGAGCAGCACGCGCCGCTGGCCATTGCCGCACTGGCTGCTGGCAAGCATGTGCTGGTGGACAAGCCCTTCGCGCTGGACGTGGCCGAAGCGGAAACCGTGCTGGCCGCCGCGCGCGGTGCCGGACGCATCGCCACGGTGTTCCAGAACCGTCGCTTCGATGCCGATTTCCTCACCCTGCAGGCGCTGCTGGCCGAGGGCACGCTGGGCGAAGTGGCCGAATGCCACGCGCACTTCGATCGCTACCGGCCGCAGGTGCGCGATCGCTGGCGCGAACAGGAAGGGCCCGGCAGCGGCCTGTGGTACGACCTCGGCCCACACCTGCTGGACCAGATGCTGGTGCTGTTCGGTTGGCCGCAGGCCATCGATGCCGATCTGGCGGTGCAGCGCGAGGGCGGCAGCGGCGTCGACTATTTCCATGCCGTGCTGCATTACCCGCGGCACCGCGCGATCGTGCATGCCGGTTCGCTGGTGGCGGCGCCGACGCCGCACTTCGCGGTGCATGGCCGCGAGGGCAGCTGGATCAAGCATGGCCTGGACGTGCAGGAGGCGCAGCTGCGTCGCGGCGTGGCACCGGGTGCCCCCGGCTGGGGCATCGACCCGCGGCATGGCGAGCTGTTGCGCTGCGATGCCGAGGACAACGTGCAGCGCACGACCGTGGACAACCTGCCAGGGGATTACCGGCGGCTGTATGCGCAGTTCGCGGCGGCGATGCGTGGCGAGGGCGAGGCGACGGTGAGTGCGGTGCAGGCGCTGCAGTTGATGCGGTTGCTGGAGGCGGGGAGGGTGAGTGCGCGCGAGGGACGGCGGGTGGTGTTGGGGTGATCGGCAGGGCTGCGCCCTGCACCCGCTCAATGCAACGTCAACGTCAACAGCAACGGCAAAAGCCTGCATTCCGTGGGTTGGCGGGGTGGGTCCGGTTGAGGGGGACGCCGTAAATACGTCCATGTAGGCTTGGTCGCGGCATCCATGCCGCTCACACCCCCTCAACCGGACCCACCCCGCCTTCGACAGATTTCTGCGAGCTGTTGGAACCTGCTGCTGTTGGTGGATGCTGTTGGTGGGTGCCGACCGTTGGTCGGCACGGGGTTGGATCTGGTAGGTGTCGACCTTGGTCGACACGGTAGCGCCGGGCCGCGCCCGGCGAGCGCAGCGGTGCTTGCAGAAGCGCCGGGCATGGCCCGGCGCTACCGATCCGTCGTGATGCTTACGACTTCTTGATGGCGTGGCCACCGAATTCGTTGCGCATCGCCGACAGCAGGCGGTCGGTGAACGAATTGGATTCGCGCGAGCGCAGGCGTTCCAGCAGCGACAGGGTGATCACCGGGGCCGGCACGTCCAGGGCAATGGCTTCGGCGACGGTCCAGCGGCCTTCGCCGGAATCCTCGACGTACGGGGCAATGCCATCCAGCGAGGGATTGCGCTTGAGCGCTTCGGTGCTCAGGTCCAGCAGCCACGAACGCACGACGCTGCCGTGGCGCCAGACTTCGGCCACCTGGGCCAGGTCCAGTTCCATCTCCTGCTTGCGCTCCATCAGCGCGAAGCCTTCGGCGTAGGCCTGCATCATTCCGTACTCGATGCCGTTGTGGACCATCTTGGTGAAGTGGCCGGCGCCGGACGGGCCGACACGGCCCCAGCCGCGGTCTTCGGCCGGTGCCAGGGTGCGCAGCAACGGCGCGACCTGCTCCACCACCGAGGCGTCACCGCCCACCATCAGGCTGTAGCCTTCCTGCAGGCCCCACACGCCACCGCTGGTGCCGCAGTCCACGTACCCCAGGTCATCCTCGGCCAGCGCCTTGGCGCGGCGGATCGAGTCCTGGTAGTTGGAGTTGCCGCCGTCGATGACGATGTCACCCTCGGCCAGGTGCGGGGTCAGCTGGCCCAGCGTCTGGTCGACGGTTTCGCCGGCCGGCACCATCAGCCACACCACGCGCGGCACCGGCAGTGCGGCAACCGCCGCGGCCAGCGAATCGACGACCTCCAGGCCGGCCTCGGCGGCGCGCTGGCGGGCGCCTTCGCCCGGGTCGTAGCCGACCACGCGGTGGCCGCCGCGATGCAGGCGCTGGGCCATGTTGGCGCCCATGCGGCCGAGGCCGATCATTGCAATGTCCATTGTTTCACCTTCAGTTGGGGTCTAGGGTCAGGCTGCCTGGCCGGCCGGTTGCCGCGCAGTGGCGCAGTTGCGCTTCGCGCCAGCGCCGATAGAGCGTGGTATGCAGATTGTGCAACGCCAGGTCGATGGAAAACGACGTGCGTGGGTTGCGGTCGAGCAGGCGGATGATGTGGTAACCGATGGGACGTATACCGCGTGGGTGCACATAGATCACGAACTGCTGGTAGAACGGATCGTCCAGCAACTGGTCCATGCGTGCCAGCGTGTCCCGGTAGCGGGGCTCCAGCTGCGCGCGCAGGCCGGGGTCGCGTTCGTACAACAGCCGCTCGAAGTAGCGCCGGCCGAGCCGCGGAATACCCTGCGCAAGCGTCCACAGTTCGGCATTGCGCTGGTCGTACCAGGCCAGCCCGCCGTGTGCGGCCAGCGCCTGCGCGGCATCTGCGCCGACATCGACGACGATGAAGTTCTCGGCCTGGTTGCTCAAGTCGTCCAGTGTCGAACGGTCGCCGACGTGTTCGATGAAACCGGGCACGCCGAGGAACGCGCTGCGCCCCCGTGCGGCCGTGCGCACGGCCTTGCCGTCGGGGAAGAACTCACCAGCCCCTGCGCCCAGCAGGATGCTGCCGGTATCGTGCAGGCCCAGCAGGGTACCGATGGAAAGCTCATCGGCAGAGAATTCACCATCGAAGGCGGCATCGCCGTACAGCTCGCGCTGCGTGGCCAGCTGCGCGACCTGCCGACCGACGCCACATTCGGCGCGCACGTTGCCGGTGTAGAACGTCTCCAGCGCGCGGCTGTTGCCGGCCAGCGGCGTATAACCGCGGCCGAAGCTGCGGGTGTTCCGCCAGCCCTGCGCCGGTGCGCCGCCCGCGCCGAAGCCGATCCAGCCCAGCTGCAGGCCGCTGAAACGGAAACCGGGGTTGTCCTGCAATGCCCGCGCGGCGCGCTGCGCAGCTGCCCCCAGTTCGAAGGTGTACGCGCAGAGCGTGGCCGGGTCGTCCAGCAGGCGCTGCAGCACGGCCTGCCGCGCCTGCTCGGTCATCGTGGCCGGCCAGCGCACCTGCAGGTCGCCAGCCTGCTGCGCAGCCTGCAGCGAGGCACGCGTGCAGACCGGGCCGCCATGGATGCGGGGCGCCTCGACGGCCGTGGTTTCGAAACGCCAGCCCAGCCGCTGCAGCAGGCCCTGTTCGCAGCCACTGCCCGCGGCGTTGCCAAGCATGGGCCAGCCCAGCAGCAGGGCCAGCCCCAGCGCCCTGCCCTTCACCGTCAGCCCTGTTCGGCCGCCGGTTGCGGGGCGGGCAGTTGCGGGGCGGGCTCGGGTACGGGTGTCGCGGGTGCGGCGGGAACCGGCGGCGCCGGTACGGGTACCGGCTCCTGCACCGCCGCCGGTGGCGGGGCCGGCGCAGGTGTCGGCGCAGGCGTCGGCTTGGCCGCAGCGGCCGCCGGCAGGTACTGGTGCAGGCGGTCGAAGAAGCGGCGGTAGAAATCAGAATCGGTGATCGTGCTGCTGGCAACCTTCACCAGCGAATCATCGTTGCTGCCGAACGGCAGCGACACCGAACCCAGTGCGCCCACGCCGACGCTGGCCGAGGTCGGGCTCTTCTTCAGTGCATAACGGTCCTGCACGGCGCTGACGAACACCAGCGCCTGCTCGCTGCCGCGTGGCGCGCAGGAGATGCGCAGCACCAGCTGCTCGTGATCGTCCTCGCGCACCTGGAAATTCTTGTTGCCTTCCACCTGCCCATCGTCGGCGCGCGCGATGGCATAGCCTTGGCTGAGCAGGGTACGGCGGGCCGCTTCACAGGCCTCGGCCGGGCGCCCATCGACGGTGCGCGAGAAGGTGTCGCCCGAATCGAAGGACTCGCGCAGCAGGCTGTTGTCGGCGGCCCGGCCACCGCAGCCGGCCAGGGCCAGGGTGCTGGCCACGGCCAGCAGGGACAGCGAAAGACGGAAGGCCCGCATGGGTACTCCTGCGAGAACGGAAGCCCCAAGGGTAGACCCGGGGCCGTGTGCGGCAGGTCGAAGCGCCCGCCCCCGTTGCTCCCGGTTCATGGACGTCCGCCGGGCATGGCCCGGCGCGACCGGAAAAACAAACGGGGCCGGCAGTGCCGGCCCCGTGGGGAACGTCACATCAGCAGCGGATCAGTCCGCCCAGCGGCCTGCGCCGGTGGACTGCGGCAGCACCTGGGCCGACAGCGGGCGGTCGGTCTCCAGCAGGTTCACCGCATCGGACAGGATCGAGGCGGATTCACGCAGCAGCGGGTCCGGACGCTTCTCGGCGGCCTTCTCGCGGGCGGCATCCTTGACGATGTCGCGCTCGTTGCCGGTCAGGCCGTCATCGCTGCTGTCATCGGCCAGCGGGTCCAGGGCCAGGCCCAGTTCCTTGCGGACGACCTGGCGGTCCTTGCGCTGCTTGTCCTGGCGCTCACGCTCGGCCAGGCGGGTCGCCTCGTTGAGCGAGACGTACTTCTTGGCCGCTTCGGTACGGAACTGCTGCACGTCCTCGTTCCACCACTGGAATTCCTTGTCGGTGGCGATGCGGGCTTCGTGGCGCGACTCCAGCTTGGGCAGCAGCGGTGCGAAGTTGCCGTACTGGGTGTGCGGCACGGCCGCGATGCGGGTCCACGGCAGCGCGTTGTCGTAGGTGCTTTCGCCGAACTCGGTGGCATCGACGCTGGCCGGGAACGCCAGGTCCGGCACCACGCCCTTGTGCTGGGTGCTGCTGCCGCTGATGCGGAAGAACTGGGCGATGGTCAGCTTCACCTGGCCAAAGCGCTGGGTCTCGCCGCTGGGCCAGCGGTCCAGGTCGACGATGTTCTGCACGGTGCCCTTGCCGAAGGTGGTTTCACCGATGACCAGGCCACGGCCGTAATCCTGGATGGCACCGGCGAAGATTTCCGATGCCGAGGCCGAACCACGGTTGATCAGCACGGCCAGCGGGCCATCCCAGGCGACACCCTGGTTGCGGTCGCTGTTGACGGTGACGCGGCCACCGGATTCGCGCACCTGCACCACCGGGCCCTGTTCGATGAACAGGCCGGTCAGTTCGATGGCTTCATCCAGCGAACCACCGCCGTTGCTGCGCAGGTCCAGCACCACGCCGTCCAGCTTGTCGGCCTTGAAGCCGGCCAGCAGCTTAGCGACGTCGCGCGTGGCCGAGGCGTAGTCGGCCGCGTTGCGGCGACGGCCTTCGAAATCCTGGTAGAAGGTCGGCAACTTGATCACGCCCACCTTGCGCTCGGGCTGGCCATCCTTGCCCGGAATGGTCATGGTTTCGCCCTTGGCGGCCTGCTCGGCCAGGCGCACCTTCTGACGGGTCAGCAGCAGGGTGTGGTGCTTGCCGTCCACGCCGTCCTCGGCGGAGATGAACTCCAGCCGGACCTGCGTGTCCTTGGCGCCACGGATCTTGGCCACCACGTCATCGATGCGCCAGCCGATCACATCGTCCACCGGCCCGGACTTGCCCTGGCCGACGCCGACGATGCGGTCGCCCGGCTTCAGGGTGCCGTCCACGGCGGCCGGGCCACCGGCGATGATCTCGCGGATCACCACCATGTCGTCCTGGCGCTGCAGCTGCGCGCCGATGCCTTCCAGCGACAGCGACATCGCCTGGTTGAAGTTCTCGGCAGTGCGCGGGGTGAAGTAGTCGGTATGCGGGTCGACGGCGCTGGTGTAGGCGTTCATGAAGAACTGGAAGACATCCTCGCCCTTCAGCTCGTTGACGCTCTTTTCCAGCGTGGCGTAACGCTTGTCCAGCGTCTTGCGGATGTCGTCGGACTTCTTGCCGGCCAGCTTCAGGCGCAGCCAGTCGTTCTTCACCGACTTGCGCCACAGCTCATCGAGCTCGGCGTTGCTGGCCGCCCACGGCACGTCCTTGCGGTCGTATTCGAAGCGCTCGTCGGCGGTGAAGTCCGGCTCCTGCTTCAGCAGCTTGCGCGCATAACCGACGCGCTCGCCCACGCGCTGCTTGTAGACCGCGAACACTTCAAAGGCAGGCTCCAGTTCGCCACCGCGGATGGCGTTGGCAATGCCGGCCTGGAACGGCGCGAAACGGGCCACGTCGGCCTGGGTGAAGTACTGCTTGCCGCCGTCGAGGGTTTCCAGGTAACGCTTGAACACGTCCTTGGAGGTGGCCTCGTCCAGCGCGCGCGGCCGGTAGGCGTAGCGGCTGTCGGACAGCAGGCCGTAGACCAGCTTGGAGGTGGTGACCTGGTCGGCGGTCGCGGCCGCCGGCAGCGCCGGCGAGTCGGCCTTGGCCGCCAGCGCCAGCGGCGCGACCAGCGCCAGGGCCATCAGGAATGCGGGGGCTTTGAATTTCATGAACGTGCTCGAAGGCGCCTTGCCAAGGGGGAGACTGCAGGGTGTTCAGACACCACGACAGTGCCGAAAGTTGCCGTGTTTGTCACCCGGCCGCGTTCGGTGGAAATCCAGCCTAGCGGGGCCGGTGTAGCAAATTGTGAATGCAGGGCAAGGCGTGCGGACCAACGGTCCGCACCCACCGGTGAGGGAGGGCCGCACCCACCGGTGCGGAGGTCCGCACCCAGCTCAGGCGACGCCGGCGCCCTTGGCCTGGACGTCGGCGTGGTACGACGAGCGCACCATCGGGCCGGAGGCCACGTGGCTGAAGCCCAGCTCGTAGCCGTAGTCTTCCAGCGCCTTGTAATCCTCGGGGGTCCAGTACTTCAGCACCGGGTGGTGGTGTGCGGTCGGCTGCAGGTACTGGCCGATGGTGATCATGTCCACGTCATGCGCGCGCAGGTCGCGCATGGTGGCCTTGATCTGCTCGAACTCCTCGCCCAGGCCCAGCATGATGCCGCTCTTGGTCGGCACCGACGGGTGCTGCGCCTTGAAGTTCTTCAGCAGGTTCAGCGACCACTGGTAATCGGCACCCGGGCGCACGTTGCGGTACAGGTCCGGTACGGTTTCGATGTTGTGGTTGAACACGTCCGGCGGGTTCTGCGCCAGGATCTCCAGCGCGCGCTCCATGCGGCCCTTGCCACGGAAGTCCGGGGTCAGCACCTCGATGCGGGTGCCCGGCGACTTCTGGCGGATGGCGGTGATGCAGTCGACGAAGTGCTGGGCACCGCCGTCGCGCAGGTCATCGCGGTCGACGCTGGTCACCACCACGTACTTCAGGCCCATGTCGGCCACGGTCTGGCCGAGGGTGGCCGGCTCGTTGGCATCCGGCGGCTTGGGGCGGCCGTGGGCCACGTCGCAGAACGAGCAGCGACGGGTGCAGACCTCGCCCAGGATCATGAAGGTGGCGGTGCCGTGGCTGAAACATTCGTGGATGTTCGGGCAGCTGGCTTCCTCGCACACGGTCACCAGGCGGTTCTCGCGCAGCTTGGCCTTCAGGTTCTGCACGGCATTGCCCGAAGGAATGCGCACGCGGATCCAGGACGGCTTGCGCAGCACCGGTGCGTCGGCGAACTGCACCGGCGAACGGTTGATCTTGTCCCCGCCCATCTGCTTGACGCCCACCTGCAGCGGCGCGGCGGACGGAAGCTCGGCCTGCACGATCTGCAGGGGGATGGTGCGGGCGGTGGTCTCAGTCATGGCAGTTCCGGGGGGCGGTCAGGCGGCCGCAGAAAGATCGGGCAGGTCGGGCGTGGGCTGCAGCAGAAGGCCAAACTGGCGGGCCAGATGGTCCAGCAGCACCGGCTTGACGGCGTCCATCCCGGACGGGCCACCCAAGTCTACCACCGAGGTCACCTGCAACCCCTGATAGCCACAGGGGTTGATGCGGTGGAAGGGTTCCAGGTCCATCGACACATTGAAGGCCAGGCCGTGGAAAGTGCAGCCGCGGCGGACGCGGATGCCGAGCGCGGCGATCTTGGCATCGCCCACGTAGACGCCCGGCGCGCCGTCACGGCGCTCGGCGCCGATGTTCCATTCGCCGAGGGTGTCGATCAGGGCCTGTTCGATGCGGCAGACGTAGTCGCGCACGCCGATGCCCAGCCGCGGCAGGCGCAGCAGCGGGTAGACCACGATCTGGCCGGGGCCGTGGTAGGTCACCTGGCCGCCGCGGTCGACGTGCAGCACCGGGATATCGCCCGGCGCCAGTACGTGCTCGTCCTTGCCAGCCTGGCCGAGGGTGAACACCGGATCGTGTTCGACCACCCACAGCTCGTCGGCATCGTCGTCGGTCCGCTGGTCGGTGAAGCGCTGCATGGCGCGCCAGACCGGTTCATAGGCCTGGCGACCGAGGTCGCGCACCACCGCAGGGCGGGCCGGACGCTGCCCGGGGGCAGGTTCGGCCGCGCAGCTGGTGGCTACACCGTCCACTTCACTTCCGGGTGGTCGCGCAGGGCCTGGTGGGCCACGTCGTACTGTTCACGGTTCTCGGCCCGGAACACCAGGCGCACCGAAACGTACTTGCCGTTGGATGAATGCTTCCAGCTGATGCGCTCGTTCACCACATCGACGCCTGCAGCAATCAGCAGGCGGGGAAGTTCCTGCTCCAGGCCTCGGTTGGCTGGGCCCATTGCGCTGAGCTCGAACTGACCGGGGAACTGGAAGCCGTGATCGGGGTTGTCGGACTTGATTTCCATGCCCCCATTATCGGGCCGCAGGGCAACAAACCCAAGAGTATTCATCAAGGTCGAACGCCGCACCGGCAGGCCGCTGCGTTGCAGGCTGCGTCCCGGTTCAGGCTGCGCCGGGCCCGCCTCCAGTTTCGCTGAAGGGACAAGTGCGTTTTACGGAACAGACAAGTGAAGGCGGGAGGCTCGTTCCCTCACGGCGACGGGAGTAATGTGTTGTTGCATAAATCGACCTTCACACGCCAACGACCTGATGATCATTCCATCCATGCGTACTGCCGCCACCCTCGGCCTGACCGGCCTGCTGGCGGCGGCCGCCCTGCCCCTCACTGCCCACGCCGCGCAGCAGTGTGGCCCCGATGCGATGCGGGAGCACCCGCCACAGGTCAATTTCCGCGTCGACAACGACCTGTTCGGCGCCAAGGACCAGGACCAGGGCTACACCAACGGCGCCCAGCTGACCCTGGTCTCGCCCAACCTGGTGGACTACACCGATGATCCCTGCCTGCCGCGCCTGGCGCGCTGGGTGAACCGCCACCTCGAACGCCTGCACCCGGGTGAGTTCGAGCAGCAGAACATGATCTTCAGCCTCGGCCAGGGCATCTACACGCCCACCGATTTCACCCGCAAGGACGTGATCGAGGACGACCGCCCCTACGCCGGCGTGCTGGTGGCCAGCTTCGGCTACAACGCCCGCCGCGGCGATCGCCTGCAGACCACCCTGCTGACCCTGGGCGTGGTTGGCCCGTGGGCGCAGGGCAAGCAGGTGCAGAACGCGGTGCATGACCTGCTGGGCGACGAGAAATTCCAGGGCTGGGACAACCAGCTGCACAACGAACCGGTGGTGATGTACACCCACGAGCGCATGCGCCGCTGGCCGGGCGATGCCAGCGTGAATGCCGGCGGCTGGGGCTGGGATGCGATCAGCCACTACGGCGGCTCGATCGGCAACCTGGAAACCAAGGCGAATTTCGGCGGTGAAGTGCGTTTCGGCTGGAAGCTGCCCGACGACTTCGGCAGCACCCCGCTGCGCCCAGCCGGTGAAAACACCGCCCCGACCCGCGGTGGCAAGCCCAGCGGCTGGTCCTGGCACCTGTTCGCCACCACCGATGCGGCCTGGGTGATCCGCGATATCACCCTGGACGGCAACACCTTCCGCGACAGCCACAGCGTGGACAAGCGCCACGTGGTGGCCTACGGCGGCTACGGCATCGCCGTGATGCGCGGCCGCTGGAAGTTCGCGATGGCCCGTTACCACAGCACCCGCGAGTTCAACGGCCAGCGCGAAGCCCCGGTGTTCGGCAGCTTCACCATCAGCCGCTCGATGTAGGCAGGTGCCGACCGTTGGTCGGCACTCTCGCTGGTAGTGCCGGCCGCTGGCCGGCTGCAGGCATCTCCGGACCGGTTCATGAGGAGCCGGCCAGCGGCCGGCACTACCAACAGAAAAGGCCGGCTTTCGCCGGCCTTTTCATTCATCACGCCAGGGCGTGGATCATTCCGATTCCCACCACATCCAGAAGCTGTCCCACAGGCGCTTGAAGAAGCCGGCCTGTTCAACGGCGGCCACGGCCACCAGCGGGGCTTCGGCCACGACCTTGCCATCCAGGGTCACCTTGACGGTGCCGATCTGCTGGCCGGCGGTGAACGGGGCTTCCAGGGTCTTGGGCACGTCGATGCTCGGTTTCAGGTCGTTGTAGCGACCGCGCGGCACGCTCACCAGCATCGGCTGGGCCACGCCCAGCTGCACCTTGTCGGTGGCACCCTTCCATACCTTGTGCTCGGCCACGGCCTTGCCCGGCTCATACAGGCGGTGGGTTTCGAAGAAGCGGAAGCCCCAGTTGAGCAGGGCCAGGCTGTCATCGGCGCGCTGCTTTTCCGACGCCCCCCCCAGCACCACGGCGATCAGGCGCTGGTCGCCGCGCTGGGCCGAGCTCATCAGGCAGTAGCCGGCTTCGGAAGTGTGGCCGGTCTTGATGCCGTCCACGCTGCCATCGCGCCACAGCAGCAGGTTGCGGTTGGGCTGCTTGATGTTGCCCACCTGGAATTCCTTCACCTTGTTGTAGGCGTAGGTTTCCGGGTAGTCACGCACCATCGCGCGGCCCAGCAGCGCCAGGTCGTAGGCGGTGCTGTGGTGGCCTTCGGCGCTCAGGCCGTGGGCGTTGACGAAGTGCGAATCCTTCATGCCGATCTTGGCGGCGTAGCTGTTCATCAGCGAAGCAAAGGCTTCCTCGCTGCCGGCCACGTGCTCGGCCAGGGCGATCGCGGCGTCGTTGCCGGACTGGATCGCCATGCCCTTTTCCATGTCTTCCAGGCGCGCGGTCTGGTTGACCGGGAAGCCGCTGTAGCTGCCGTCGGTGCCGGCGCCGCCTTCGCGCCAGGCGCGTTCGCTCATCATCACCTGGTCGTCGGCGCGGACCTTGCCGTTCTTGACTTCGGCGGCCACGACATACGAGGTCATCACCTTGGTGATGCTGGCCGGGGCCAGCTGTTCATGCACGTTCTCGCCCGCCAGCATCTGGCCGGTGGCGTAGTCCATCAGGATCCAGGCCTTGGACGTGCTGGGCACCGGGGCCGGCGGGGTGGCGACGACCGCCGGGGCGGCAGCAGCAGCGGGCGCCGGGGTGGCCGGGGTCGGCAGCGGCGTCTGGGCGGAAGCCAGGCCAACCACCAGGGTGGCGGCCAGGGCGGTGGCGGCGGAACGGAAATTCATTGGACTGCAGGCTCCAGGAGACGGCCAGAATGGAGGATGGTACGAAGGGCCATTGTAAGGCCGGTGTGGCAGGGGCCGGCAGCACCGGCCCGGGCGGATCAATCCTTGACGATCTGCGGCGAACCCAGGCCAAGACCTGCGATGCGGCCGACAAGTTCCGCGGCGCTGGCATGGTCGCTGGCGGGTACGCGCAGGCGGAACAGGGTACGGCCACCAGCGGCGATGTCGCTGATGGTCGCGCCGACGATGCCGGCGGCGTTGAGCTGGCCCATCGCGCGGGTCGCGTTGTCGCGGCTGGAGAAGCTGGCGACCTGCACCATCACCGCGCCTACCACCTGCTGCGACAGCGTCGGGGCCGGGGCGGCGGGCGGCGCGCTGCGCACCGGCGTCGTGCTGGCACGCGGGGTGGCGGCGGCCACGGCCACGGGTGGGGCGGCGACGCTGCGCACCGGCGGCGCGGCCGGCGGCAGGCTGCTCACCGCGACCTCAGGCAGGGCGCTGTTGGCGGCCTGGGTGGTGGCGGGCTGGCCACGGGCCGGCGCGCCATCGGCGGGCAGGCGCTGCACCAGGCGGTCGATGTCGCTGGGTGCGGCGGCACGCGGGGCGGGGGCCGGGCGTGCGGCGGCAACCGTCGTGGCAGCCGCCGCGGCTTCGGCCGCTCGGCGCTCGCGGCGCGAGGGTTTCTGCGCCAGCAGGTTGCTTTCGCCCGGCTGCAGCGCGCGCACTTCCACGTTGCCGGTGCCGCGCTGGGTGATGCCCAGGCGCACGGCGGCGGCGTAGCTGAGGTCGACCACGCGGCCATCATGGAACGGGCCACGATCGTTGACGCGCACGATCACCGATTCACCGTTGTCCAGGTTGGTCACGCGGGCGAAGCTGGGCAGCGGCAGCGTCTTGTGGGCGGCGGTGAACTGGTACATGTCATAGACCTCGCGGTTGGAGGTCAGGCGGCCGTGGAACTTGGCGCCGTAATACGACGCGGTGCCGCGCTCGACGTAGTCATGGGTGTCATCGAGCACCTTGTACGACTTGCCCAGCACCACGTACGGCGATTTGTTGCCGATCACCGAGCGCTCGATCGCGGTCACTTCCGGCTCGGGAATGCAGGCCACGTTGGGCACGTAGCTGGGCGTGGTGTCCTTCACCCCCGGCTTGTACAGGCCGCCGGCGGTGTAGTTGCCGCGGGTGCTGGGATCCTCGGTGGCGGCCGCGTACGGCGAACCGTCCGGGCAGTGCGGCGGGCGCCCGCCCTTGCCCTTGCCCTGCACCACCGTGCTGGGCACCTTGCCGCCATGGCCGGCACTGGGTTTGTCCGGTGCGCTGCTGCAGGCCGCCAGCGCCAGCACGACCATTCCGGGGACCAGCCATCTGATGTTCATGCCGGGGGCAGCTCCTGTCCGGCAATGGCCTGCGACAACTGGAACACGGCCATCGCGTACATCTTCGAGAGGTTGTAGCGGGTGATCGCGTAGTAGTTCTGGAAGCCCAGCCAGTACTGCTTGCCGTTGCTGGCTTCCAGGGTGATCGGGGTGGCGGTGGCACCCGGCTGTACCGGCGCGCTGGGCTGGTAGCCGCGCTGGGCCAGGTCGGCCAGGGTCCAGGTGGGCATCCACTCGGTCGGGTTGAATTCCTCGCGGCCCGGGGCCAGCGTGGCCGGCACCGCCACCTGGCCGCCACGCACCCAGCCGCCCTTCTTCACGAAGTAGTTGGCGATGGACGAGAACACGTCGTCGTAGCTGGTGAACAGGTCGCGGCGGCCATCGCCGTTGCCATCCACGGCGTAATCCAGGTAGCTGGACGGCATGAACTGGCCCATGCCCATCGCACCGGCATAACTGCCCTTGAGCGTGGTGATGTCCAGCTTCTCTTCGCGGCCCAGCTCGAACAGCTTGGCCAGCTCGTCGCGGAAGAACAGTTCGCGGCGCACTTCGCGTTCCAGCTTGGCCGGGTCGCCGCTGCGCGGGTAATAGAAGGCCAGCGTGTACAGCGCATCGAGCACGCGGTGGCTGCCGGCGTTCTTTCCGTAGCTGGTTTCCACGCCGATGATGGCCACGATCACTTCGGCCGGCACGCCGGTGCGCTGCTGCACGCGGTCCAGCTCGGCGCGGTGCTCGGCCAGGAACGCGCGGCCGCCATCGATGCGTGCCTTGCTGATGAACATCGGACGATATTCATTCCACGGCTTGACCCGCTCGGCGGGCCGCGACATGGCGGCGATGATCGGCTGGCGCACCTGCGCCTGGTCGAGCACGCGGGCGATCTCGGCCGGTGCCAGGCCATAGCGCTTGGCGGTATCGGCAATGAAACTGGCGCGGGCGGTTTCGAACGGCACCGGGGTGAGGTCGACCGGCGGCGCAGTGGCGGCGGTCGCTTCCGGGGCGGCTTCGGCCGGGCCCTGCGCGGGCTTGCCGGCCGGGTGGCGCGGCGTGCTGCTGGCCTGGGGTGAAGTCGGCGGGGACGTCGGCTGGGTCGCGCAGGCGACCAGACCGAGGGTGAGCAAGCAGGCCAGGGAGCGTCGAATCATCGTCGCAGGTTAGCAGGTCATGGATGAATTAAAACCCCTAACACCATGAATCACAACGATTTGCGCGCGTTCAGCGGGAAATGTGAAGGCGTCGTGATCACCCCGCCCCATTCAGGCAGAGGTTGCCGGTTGCGCCCCCATCCCCGCAGGCGCAACCGGCGACCGGATCCTGTCGATACCTGCGCGGCTGTCGCTCCCCAGTGACAGTGCCCCGCGCTCCCTGTATCCGTTGGACCAGTACTGCTTTCCCGCCCGGCGCCCCCTCGCGCTGCATCGACAGACGGCGCGCCGTGCCGAACGGGCCGCCATTGTGCAGGCCGATTACGACAAGTCCATTGATCCGGATCAACGCTACGTCAAAGTGTGAATTGGTCCGCACTTTTTATGGAACTTCGTCGACGGTGAGGCTGTGCCAGTGATGTCGAGCATGCGCGGCTGCGCTGTGATGTAGCGCCGAGCCCATGCTCGGCTCGGCTCTACAGAATCAGCCGCAGCCGCCGTGCACCGGGTTGTGGTTGCGCACTGCCATCACCAGCCCGATGCCTGCCAGCAGCGATACCGCCGAGGTGCCGCCATAGCTGACCAGCGGCATCGGGATGCCCACCACCGGCAGCAGGCCGGAAATCATCCCGCCGTTCACCAGCACGTACACGAAGAACGCCAGCCCCAGGCTGCCCGCCAGCAACCGCGCATGCGTGTCGCGCGCCTGCACCGCGATCCACAGGCAGCGCCCCACCACGAACAGGTACAGCGCGAACATCGTCGCCACGCCGATCCAGCCGAATTCTTCGCCCAGCACCGAGAACGCGAAGTCAGTGGTGTACTCGGGCAGGAAATCCAGCGTGGCCTGCGTGCCCTGCCCCCAGCCACGGCCTTCCCAACCGCCCGAACCGATGGCGATGCGCGACTGCAGGATGTTCCAGCCGGTACCCAGCGGATCGGCCGCCGGGTCGAGGAAGGTCAGCACGCGGTCCTTCTGGTACTGCCGCAGCAGGCCGAACCAGGCCAGCGGCGCGGCCATTGAAACGCTGGCCAGGCCGGCCACCACCCAGCCCCAGTGCAGGCCGGCCAGCAGCAGCGCGAACACGCCGCTGGCGGTCACCAAGGTGGCGGTGCCGAGGTTGGGCTGCAGCAGGATGAGCACCGCCGGCACGCCGATCAGCGCCGCGGCGGTCAGCACCGTGCGCGGCGACGGTGGCAGCGGCTGGCGATGCAGGTACCAGGCCATCATCAGCGGCAGGCTGAGCTTGAGCAGCTCGGAGGGCTGCAGGTAGAACACGCCCAGGTTGAGCCAGCGTTGGCCGTACTTGCCGGTGCCGACCACATAGACCGCCATCAAGGGCAGCATCGACAACGCATACAACGCCGGGGTCCACGCGCGCAGGCGCAGCAGTGATACCCGCGACAGCAGCCACATCGCCACCAAGCCACCGGCAAACCGCGCGGCCTGCCCGGCCACCGGGCCCGAGACGCTGTGCAGCACGGCCAGGCCGGCCGCCATCAGCAGCAGCAACGCAAGCAGCAACGGCAGATCGATCGTACGCACCGCCTCGCGGCAGATGCCAAAAACACGTTTCCATTCCACCCAGGCACAGTAGCGGGCGGCGCTTGCGTGAAGCTTTCCGCTGTCGCCGGGCATGGCCCGGCGCTACCGACCCGCGCTTCTGTAGAGCCGAGCCCACGCTCGGCTGCGTTTTGCGAAGAGCAGCCGAGCGTGGGCTCGGCTCTACAGAATCAGCCGTAGCCGCCGTGCACCGGGTTGTGGCTGCGCACGGCCATCACCAGGCCGAAGCCGGCCAGCAGGGACACCGCCGAGGTGCCGCCGTAACTGATCAGCGGCATCGGCACGCCCACCACCGGCAGCAGGCCGGAAATCATCCCGCCGTTCACCAGCACGTAGACGAAGAACGCCAGGCCCGTGGCGCCGGCCAGCAACCGGGAATACGAATCGCGCGACTGGCTGGCGATCCACAGGCAGCGCCCGATCACCACCAGGTACAGGGTCAGCACCAGGGCCACGCCCATCCAGCCGAACTCCTCGCTCAGCACCGAGAACGCAAAGTCGGTGGTCTGCTCGGGAATGAAGTTCAGGTGCGACTGCGAGCCTTCGCCCCAGCCCTTGCCATCGAAGCCACCGGACCCGATCGCGATCTTCGACTGGATGATGTTCCAGCCGGCACCCAGCGCGTCCATCTCCGGGTCGAGGAACATCATGATGCGGTCCTTCTGGTATGGCCGCAGCAGCCAGAACCAGGCCACTGGCGCGACCGCGGCCACGCCGCCCACGCCCAGCCCCACCCACCACCACGGCAGGCCGGCCAGCAGCAGCACGAACACGCCACTGGCGGCGATCAGCACGCCGGTGCCGAAGTCCGGCTGCAGCATCACCAGGCCGGTCGGCACGCCGATGATGACCATCGCCACCAGCACCGTGTTGAAGCGCGGCGGCAGCGGCATGCGGTGCAGGTACCAGGCCACCATCATCGGCAGGCTGACTTTCAGCAGTTCGGCCGGCTGCAGGTAGAAGAACTTCAGGTCCAGCCACTGCCGGCCGTACTTGCCGGTGCCCAGCACGAACACGGCCAGCAGCGGGATCATCGAGATCGCGTAGATGAGCGGGGTCGCCGAGCGGATGCGCAGGATCGGCACGCGTGAGATGGCCCACAGCGCCGCCAGGCCGACCACGAATCGCGCGCCCTGGGCCATCACCAGGCTGTCGCCGCCCGCGCTCTTCAGCGTGGCCAGGCCGATCACCATCAGCATGCCCAGGGCCAGGCACAGCACCCAGTCCAGGGAGCTGAAGAAGCGCCGCAGCATATCGCCGGCCCAGCGCAGGAAGTCACTCATCGTGCGGGCTCCGCAGGGGGCGAACGGGGGCTGGCGGGCAAGGCGGCGGCCGCTGCCGGCGGCGCACCGGGTGCCGGGGCAGGCGCCGGTGCGGGCGCGGGCACTCCCACCGCGACCGGATGTTCGCCCAGCTGCGCGGCGGCAGCATCACCGGCCGGGCGCGCGCTGGCGTCTTCGTTGTCGAACGCAGTCACGCCGATGACAGTGGTGCCACGCTCGGCATCCAGCGGCTGCATGCCTTCGGGCATCTTGCCCAGCAGGTAGGCATCGAACACCTTGCGCGCGATGGGCGCGGCGGCCGAACCACCGTAGCCACCGCCTTCCACGGCGATGGCCAGGGCGATGACCGGCTGTTCAACCGGTGCGAAGCCCACGAACAGCGCGCGATGGCGCAGGTGCATCGGCAGGCTCTTCGGGTTCACCGCGGCGGTGCCCTTGCGGCTGACCACCTGCGCGGTACCGGTCTTGCCGGCCATGGTGTACGGCGCGCCGACGGCCATGCGCGCGGCGCTGCCGCCGGGCTGCATGGTGGCCATCATGCCTTCGCGCACGGCCTGCAGGTTGTTCGGGTTGGGGCTGACCGGCTTGCTGGGGCCCGGTGCAGAGGCCACCCAGTCGCCGTCGAACCCCTCGCGCTGCTGGATGACCAGGTGCGGCGTGCGCAGCTGGCCGTCGGCCAGCCCGCTGACGCCGCGTGCCAGCTGCAGCGGAGTGACCTTCCAGTCGCCCTGGCCGATGCTGATGTTGACGGTGTCGCCGGGGTACCAGGCTTCCTTGCGGCTTTTGCGCTTGTATGCCGGCGACGGCAGGATGCCGCCGATCTCGCCGGTCAGGTCGATGCCGGTCGGCTGGCCGAAGCCGTAGTACTCCATGTAATGGTCGAAACGCTCGATGCCCAGGTCCAGCGCCAGCCGGTAGTAATAGGTGTTGACCGACTGGGCGATGGATTTGCGCAGGTCGGTCCAGCCATGGCCGCCACGGTGCGAATCGCCCCAGCCGCGCGAGGTGCCCGGCAGGTAGAACATGCCGGTGGACAGCACCTTGTCTTCCGGGCGGCGCACGCCCGAATCCAGGCCGGCCAGGCCGATCAGCGGCTTCAGCGTGGAACCGGGGGCGACGCCACCCAGCACCAGGCGGTTGAACTGCGGCCGCGACGGGTTGTCGTTCAGTGCCTTGAAATCGGCGTGCGAGATGCCGTTGACGAACAGGTTGGGGTCGTACGACGGCAGGCTGACCATCGCCAGCACTTCGCCGGTGCGCGGGTCCATCGCCACGGCCGAACCTTCCTGGTCACCGAAGGCGGCCACCAGCGCGCGCTGCAGGTCGGCATCGATGGACAGGCGCAGGTCGGCGCCGGACTGCGCGGCCACCCGGCCGACGGTGCGGATGGCGCGGCCCTGCACGTTGGTCTCGACCTGCTCGTAGCCGACCTTGCCGCGCAGCTGCTGCTCGTAATAGCGCTCCAGGCCGGACTTGCCGATGTGGGTCAGTCCCGCGTTGCCTTCACCGAGGATCTCCAGATCCTTGTCGTCCACGCGCCCGACGTAGCCGATGATGTGCGCGAACAGGTCGCCATAGGGGTAGCGGCGGGTCAGGTAGGGTTCCAGCTCCACGCCCGGGAAGCGCCAGCGGTCCACCGCGAAGCGCGCCATTTCCTCATCGGTCATGCGCAGCTTGAGGGTGACCGGCAGGAATTTGCGGCGTGCCTTGCGCGACTTGTTGAACGCTTCCAGCTCTTCGGGGCTGATGCTGATGATCTTCGCCAGCCCTTCCAGGGTGGCGTCCATGTCCGTGACCTTGTCCGGGGTCACGTCCAGGCGGAAGGCCGGCACGTTCTCGGCCAGCAGGCGGCCGTTGCGGTCGTAGATCATGCCGCGCCCCGGCACCACCGGCCGCGGCTTGATGCGGTTGGCTTCCGAGCGCGTGGCGTAGATGTCGTGGTCCAGCACCTGCAGCTTGAAGTACCAACCGCCCAGGCCCAGCAGGCAGACCAGCACGCCGAGGAAGCCCAGCGCCGCGCGGCGGCGGAACTGTTCGGCTTCGGCGTGCGGGTTCTTGACCTGGCGACGCGGGATCATGGCTCAGCGCCCGCGCTTGCCGAAGCGCACTGCGTCGAGCAGCACGAACACCAGCGGCCACAGGCCCATGCCCAGCAGCGGCGCCCACCAGTACGACCACGGCAGGGTCGGTTCGCCCACCAGGATGTGCACCAGCGCGCTGACGATACGGTCGTTGAACAGCAGGCCACCGATGGCCAGCATCTGCTGCGACATCGGGAAGAAGCGGATGCGGGCGCGGAAGCGCTGCAGGATGAAGGCCAGCATCACCAGCCGCATGGCCTGCTCGCCGAGCACGCCGCCATACAGCAGATCGGCGATGACGCCGCTGGTAAAGGCGATGCCCAGGCCGACGCGCTCAGGCGCCTCGATGACCCAGTAGGCCAGCACCAGGGCCAGCCAGTACGGGCGCAGCGGCTGCAGCAGCGCGGGCAGCGGCAGCAGGCCCAGCAGCAGGGCCACGACCAGGCTGGCCGGCAGCACCCAGGGATTGTCGCGCAGGCGGCTCATCGTGCGGGCTCCTGCGGCGGGGGTTGGGTGGGTTGCGGTTGCCGGCCAGCGGCCGGCACTACCGGGGAGGCGGCTGGGGTGGCCGGCGCGGTGCCGGCGGGCAGCACGTCACCCTCCGCGGGGCCGCCGGCTGCACTGGCTTCGAGGCTCTGGCGCAGCTCCGGCGGGATCCGGATCGCTGCGCCCGGGCGCAGCAGCAGCACGTCGCGGCCACGGTCCAGCTGGGCCGCAGGCTTCAGTTCGCCCACCAGGAAGGCATGGGTGTCATCGGGGCGCAGCGCGGTGATCGTGCCGACCGGGAAGCCCGGCGGGAAGCGCCCGCCCAGGCCGGAGGTGACGATCTCATCGCCCACTTCCACGCCCGCGCTCAGCGGAATGTCGCGCAGCTGCAGGGTGTCGCCGCGCCCGTAGACGATCAGGCGCACGCCGTTGCGGGCCACGGTCACCGGCACGGCATGGTCCGGGTCGGTCAGCAGCAGCACGGTGGACGTGCCACCGGTGGTGCTGATCACCTGCCCCATCAGGCCGCCGGCATCGATCACTGCCTGCCCCACGTGCACGCCGTCGCGGCTGCCCGCATCGAGCACCAGGCGCTGCTTCACCGGGTCCAGGTCGATGTCCAGGATCGGCGCCAGCTGCACGTCCAGGCCACTGCGCTCGGCCACGTTCAGCAGTTCGCGCAGCTGGGCGTTGTCCAGCGCGGCGGTCTGCAGGCGGGTCAGGCGCGCGTTGGCCAGCAGCAGCTGGTTGCGCAGTTCACGGGTCTCGGCCACCAGCTGGCCATGGCTGGCCGCGTTGTCGCGCACCTGGTTGCTGAGTTTGCCGGGCAGGCCGGCCAGCGCCCACACCGGCTGCACCAGCGTATCGGCCTGGGCGCGCACGCGCGCCAGCCAACCGGCCTGGTCGTCCAGCACGATCAGGATGATGGCCATGGCCAGGTAGGCGAGCAGTCGCAGCGGACTGGCGGCGTCACCGGATCGGGAGGCTACGGGAGGACCGGCGTAAGGCGGCACGGCAACAGTTCAATCAGCTGAGGGCGAAGGGGAAACACGGCGGCGCCCCGCCGGAGCCGGCCCGCAGCAGCGGGCCACACCCCGGAAGGGCGCTGCAGGGAAGACCAGGCGGCAGGCCTCAGTCCGGCGCAAAGAACTCGTTGCCGTGCATGTCGACCAGTTCCAGCGCACGACCGCCACCGCGGGCCACGCAGGTGAGCGGGTCGTCGGCCACCTGCACGTGCAGGCCGGTTTCCTCGGAGATCAGGCGGTCCAGGTCGCGCAGCAGGGCGCCACCACCGGTCAGCACGATGCCGCGCTCGGCGACGTCGGCGCACAGTTCCGGCGGGGTCTGTTCCAGGGCCAGCTTGACCGCGCTGACGATGCCCGACAGCGGCTCGTGCAGGGCCTCGAGCACTTCGTTGGAGCTGATCTTGATCATCTTCGGCACGCCCTCGGCGAGGTTGCGGCCGGAGATTTCCATCTCGATGACCTCGGCCTGCGGGTAGGCGCAGCCCAGCTCGACCTTGATGCGCTCGGCGGTGGCTTCACCGATCAGCATGCCGTGGTTGCGGCGCACGTAGTTGGTGATCGACTCGTCGAAGCGGTCGCCACCGATGCGCACCGAGGCCGAATAGACGATGCCGTTCAGCGAGATCACTGCCACTTCGGTGGTGCCGCCGCCGATGTCGATGACCATCGAACCGCGCGCCTCGGTGACCGGCATGCCGGCGCCGATCGCGGCGGCCATGGGCTCTTCGATCAGGAACACGTCGCGGGCACCGGCTTCCTCGGCCGATTCACGGATGGCGCGGCGCTCGACCTGGGTCGAACCGGCCGGCACGCAGACCAGCACGCGCGGGCTCGGGCGCAGCACGCGGGACTTGTGCACCTTCTTGATGAAGTGCTTGAGCATCGCCTCGGTGTAGGTGAAGTCGGCGATGACGCCGTCCTTCATCGGGCGGATGGTGGTGATGTGGCCCGGGGTACGGCCCAGCATCTGCTTGGCTTCGGCGCCTACGGCTGCCACCGAGCGGGTGCCACCGATGGCACGGTCCTGGCGCACGGCCACGACCGACGGCTCGTTCAGCACGATCCCCTGCCCACGCACGTAAATAAGGGTGTTGGCCGTGCCCAGGTCGATGGACAGGTCGTTGGAGAACATGCCACGGAGTTTCTTGAACATCTGAGGAAGGAGTCCTGAGGGGTGTCGTGCCCGCCGCGGGATGGCGAAAAAATGGGCAGAATTCGAGGCCGACAAGCCTAGCAACCCGCTTCCCGGCGAGCAAGGAAAAAACTAGCTGAACCCGCGACTTGGCTGGGTTTGCGCCCAATTGGGCATCACCCGGTTCTGGCCCTGAGCGGCACCAGCAGGTAACCTTTGCGCCGTCGGGCGCCCAAGGGCGCCATTTGCTTGCTGGCCGATGCCGGCTGGCCACCCCCAAATTCACCGCATAGGCTTACATCGATGTCCGCTCTGATCTGTGGTTCTCTTGCCTTCGACACCATCATGGTGTTCCCGGACCAGTTCAAGAATCACATCCTGCCGGACAAGGTGCACATCCTGAACGTGTCCTTCCTGGTCCCGCGCATGCGCCGCGAACTGGGCGGCTGCGCCGGCAACATCGCCTACAACCTGAAGCTGCTGGGCGGCAGCCCGATCCCGATGGGCACCGTCGGCCAGGATTTCGCACCGTACCGCGAGCACTTCGAGCGCATGGACATCGACCTGAGCCAGGTACGCGTGCTGGAAGACATGTTCACCCCGCAGTGCTTCATCACCACCGACCACGACAACAACCAGATCACCGCGTTCCATCCGGGCGCGATGATGCGTTCGCACGAGAACCACGTGAAGGACGTGCCGGGCGTCACTTTCGGCATCGTTGCGCCGGACGGCCGTGACGGCATGATCCAGAATGCGGCCGAGTTCCTGGAATGCGGCATTCCCTTCATCTTCGACCCGGGCCAGGCGCTGCCGCTGTTCAACGGCCCGGAGCTGCGCGATTTCATCGAGCAGGCCGATTACGTGGTGGTCAACGACTACGAGTCCAACCTGCTGCAGGAACGCACCGGCTGGGACGAGAAGCAGATCGTGAGCCGGGTGAAGGCCTACATCACCACCCGTGGCCCGAAGGGCGCGGTCATCCACACCCCGGAAAAGAGCTACGACATCCCGCCGGCGCACGAGCGCCGCGTGGTCGACCCGACCGGGTGTGGCGACGCTTTCCGCGCCGGCCTGATCTACGGCATCGAGAAGGGCTACGACTGGCTGACCATCGGCCGCATGGCCAACCTGATGGGCGCGCTGAAGGTCGAGCACCCGGGCACGCAGAACCAGCGCTTCACGTTTGAAGAGTTCCACGACCAGTTCAAGCAGCAGTTCGGGTACGCGCTGGGCGCGTAAGCCGAACGGCCCGCGCATCTCGATGCGCGATCGGGAACTGCTCTGGTAGGTGTCGACCTTGGTCGACACTGCCGGCCAGCGGCCGGCACTACCCACACCGCCGGGCATGGCCCGGCGCTACCGGAACCGTCTGTAGAGCCGAGCCCATGCTCGGCTTTCGCGCGCCAGCGCGACCTGACCGCAGAGCAGCCGAGCATGGGCTCGGCTCTACACGGTCATGCGGCCTGCCAGGCGGCCAGCAATGCGCGGCAATCGGCGAAATGCCAGTCTGCGCGGCCCGGCCAGGGGTTTTCAGGCAGGTTGACCAGCACGGTGCGCGCACCGGCGGCGCGGCCGCAGTCCAGGTCGTAGGCGTGGTCGCCCACCATCACCGCTGCGTCGGCGCCGATACCCCAGCGCTGCAGGTGCTGCTGCACGCCGTCGGGCGACGGCTTGGGCACAGCTTCATCGCGGCCGATGATGCCGCCATCGTCAAACAGATCCCCTACCCCGATCGCCTCCAGCGTCAGCTTCGCCAACGCATGGTCGTTGCGGGTCAGGATGCCGAGCTGGCAACCGGCCGCAGCCAGCGCGCGCAGCAGCTCGACCGCGCCCGGGGCCGGCAGCGCGCCCTCGGCCAGCCCACGCTCGTGGGCCAGCAGCCAGGCGTGCTTCTGCGCCGCCTCCGCACCCGGCAGGCCCGCCAGATGCACGAGGATGTCCGCACTGGGCGGAATGCCCAGTTCACGCTTGATGCGCTCGAAATCATGCATGGCCACGGTCAGCGTGCCATCCATGTCGAACACCCAGTGGCGCACGGCCGACAGTGCTGGCGCCACCACCGCCGTGGCCGTCACTTCCACCACTGCGGCATGCGGCTGGTATCCACTCCGCCGGTCTCGAACACGGCCGTGCGGGTGCCACCGGCCTTCACCGGGAACTCGATGCTGATCGACTTGCCCTTCTGGGCCAGCTTCCACAGCGCCTTCTGGTCGGTGATGAACATGGCGATGGCCTCGTCGGTCTTCGGCCGCCAGGCCGCCATCGAGATCGGCTTGCCATCGTCCACGGTCACTTTCACCGTGCACTGCGGGCAGCGGAAATCACCGGCCTGCAGCACCAGGTAGGCGTGGCGCTTCCACTCGGGATGGTCGCGGAAGACCAGCTGCACCGGCTTGGCGCCGCTGCCATCCACGTCCACCCGTTCCTTGCTGTAGATGGTGGCCGAGACCTGCTTGCCCTTCGTGCCGACCGGAATCTCGTTGTACTGCCACAGCGCCTGCAGCCGGCGCAGGTCGCGCGCGGCATCAGCCTTGGCCTTCACTTCGTCGAAGCCGGCGGCGATGCGCTCGGCCGCCTCGGTGTCCTTGTACTGGTCCAGCAGCGAGCCGCCGTGGATGCGCGCACGCTCCCAGTCCTGCGCGGCCACGGCCGTGTCGTACTGCTTGGCCACGTCCTCGGCCTTGGCTTCCTTCTGCGCCTGGGCGGCGGCAGCGGCGGCTTCCTGCGCCTTGCGCTCTTCCTCGGGGTTGCTGCAGGCGGCCAGGGCCAGGGCGCAGGCGGTGATCAGGATCAGTCGTTTCATGCGGAAGTCCTTTGCGGGTGCCCCCCGATTCTATCGGCGGCGGATGGCGGATACAGCAACGGCGGGTTTCCCCGCCGTTGCCGGTGGCGCAGTGCCTGGTTGCCGGCCAGCGGCCGGCACTACCCGTTACTTGGCTTCAGCCTTGGCCAGCAGATCCTGGACCGAGGCGGTGGTGATCGGGTGGTAGCCCGGCTTGGCCTTCTCGAAGGCCGCCTTGGCCAGCTCCAGACCCTTCGGGGTCTTCACCAGTTCGGCGTAGATCGGCATGATCAGCTTGCGACGGCCGACGCGCTCGATGAACGCCGCGGCGGCGTCATTGGCCTGCTCGTAGCCGCTGCGGATCGCCAGCGGGTACCAGCGCATGGCGATTTCGCCATTGGCGGTGCCGGTGAAGTGGTAGGCCTTGTCCAGCGTGGCCAGCTTGTCCAGCGGCAGGGTGGCGCCCAGGCCGTCGATGAAGCGGACCCATTCCTGGGTGCCCCACTCGGCGGTGACCTGGCTGCCCGGCAGGCTGCCGGCGCCGGAGAACGCGATGCGCGCCGCATCCACGCTGCTGAAGTTGCGCGACTGTGCCTTGGTGGCGAACGAGGGGATGCCCGGCTCGTCCAGCCATGCCTTCAGCTCGGCCTCGCTCACCGCCGAGGGGTTCTTCGGCAGCAGGTTCTTCTTCAGGTACTCGACGAACTGGTCGGTGTTGGCGCTCTGGAAGGCATGGTCATCGAACCAGCCACGCAGGAACGGGTCGAAGGTTTCGCGACCGAAGCGCTGTTCCAGGAACTCCAGGAACCACGAACCCTTGACGTAGGCGACCTGGCTCAGGGCTTCGTCGGGGTCACGCTCGTTCAGCGGCGGCAGGGCCAGGGCCTGGTCGGCCGGGCTCATGTCCTTCACTTCGGCCAGCAGGTCGGTCTGGTCGATCTGCTTCTCCATCTCGGCCATCTCCTTGCCGTACAGGGCTTCGGTGATGCGGCCCTGGACGTAGGTGGTGAAGCCTTCATTGAGCCAGATGTCCTTCCAGCTGGCGTTGGTCACCAGGTTGCCCGACCAGCTGTGCGCCAGTTCGTGGGCGACCAGCGAGACCAGCGACTTGTCGCCGACGATCACGGTCGGGGTGGCGAAGGTCAGGCGCGGGTTTTCCATGCCACCGAACGGGAACGACGGCGGCAGCACCAGCATGTCGTAGCGGCCCCAGCGGTATTCGCCGTACAGCTTTTCGGCGGCACCGATCATCTTCTCGGTGTCCTCGAATTCCTTGGCGGCCTTGTTGACCATGGTCGGCTCGGCCCAGACGCCGGAGCGGCCGGAAATCGGCTCGAACACCAGGTCACCGGCGGCGATGGCCAGCAGGTAGGACGGGATCGGCTGCGGCATCTTGAAGGTGTAATCACCGTCACGCGCGGCCTTCGGGTCGTTGTCGGCGCTCATCAGCACCATCACGTCCGGGCGCGAGGTCACGTGCGCGCTGTAGGTGAAACGCACGCTCGGGGTGTCCTGCAGCGGCACCCACGAACGGGCGTGGATGGCCTGCGACTGGCTGAACATGAAGGGCAGCTTCTTGCCCTCGGTCATCGACGGCTCCAGCCACTGCAGGCCCGAGGCGGTCGGTGCGGTGTGGTAGCTCACTTCCACCTTGGCCGGCTGTTCCGGCGCTTCGATGGTCAGCTTGCTGCCGAAGACCTTGTCGACCGGGGCCAGTTCGAACTTCAGCGGGCTGCGCGCGCCGTCGGCGGCGATGGCCTCGACCTTGGACACGTTCAGCTCGCGGGTGTCGAGCACCAGCTGCTGTGCGTCCTTCTGCTTCCATTCCAGGGTGTAGGTGGCGGTGCCGCCGATCTGCTTCTGGTCGAAGTCCAGCTTCAGATCCAGCGCGATGTCCTTGATGACGACCTTGTCCGGCTCGGCGTACGAGCTTTCGTCGTGGCTGCGGTTCTCGGCGTTCACGGGGGCGGCGGGAGCCTTTTCGGCAGTCGGGGCGGCGGCGGGCGCGGCCGCCTCCTGGGAGCAGCCGGCGGCCAGGGCCACGGCCAGCGGAAGGAGCATCAGCGGATTACGCATGAATCGGGACCGTTACGGGGATCAAACCCCAATGGTACCTCGCCCCCGCCCCGGACGCGTTGCGCGATGCGGGGTAAGGCCTGCCGTGGGACCCGCTCGCCGGGCATGGCCCGGCGCTACCGGGAAACCGGACAGGTAGCGCCGGGCCATGCCCGGCGGCCGTCAAAGGCTTACAGCTTGTAGCCGGAGTGGATCGAGACGATGCCGCCGGTCAGGTTCTTGTAGTGGCAGCGCTCGAAACCGGCCTGCCCCATCATCGCCTTCAGTTCTTCCTGCGGCGGGTGCTTGCGGATGCTCTCGGCCAGGTACTGGTAGCTGTCCGAATCGTTGGCGAACAGCTTGCCCAGCTTCGGCAGGATCCTGAACGAGTGGAAGTCGTAGATCGGCTTGAACCAGTCGGCGGTGACTTCGGAGAACTCCAGCACGCGGGCCTGGCCGCCCACCTTCAGCACGCGGTACATCTCGCGCAGGCCGGCGTCCTTGTCGGTCACGTTGCGCAGGCCGAAGGCAATGGTCACCAGGTCGAAACTGTTGTCCGGGAACGGCAGGGCTTCGGCATTGCACTGCACGTAGTCCAGGCCGAGCACCAGGCCGCGGTTGGTCAGGCGGTCACGGCCGACCGACAGCATGCCGGCATTGATGTCGCCCAGCACCACCGACCCCTCGGCGCCCACGCGCTCCTTCAGCAGGGCGGCGATATCGCCGGTGCCGCCGGCCAGGTCGAGCACGCGGTCACCCGGCTTCACCTGCGCGGTGGCCACGTAATAGCGCTTCCAGGCCCGGTGCACGCCGAGGCTCATCAGGTCGTTCATCAGGTCGTAGCTGCGCGCGACCGAGGTGAACACCTCGCCGACAAGCTTCTGCTTGTCCTTGGCGGCCACGTCGCGGAACCCGAAATGGGTGGTACCGGATTTGTAGGGGGATTCGCTCATGCGCTGATTATCGCACCGCCGGGGCCGCTGCGGGGTAACCGGGCCTTATCATGGCGGCCCATGACCCACCGGAGCCCCGCATGATCACCACGCCCGACTACCAGGCCCTGCTGCAGACCGCCATCGCCGAAGCCCGACAGGGCCTGGCCGAGGGCGGCGTGCCGATCGGCGCGGCGCTGTACCACAACGATGGCCGCCTGCTCGGCTGCGGCCACAACCGCCGCGTGCAGGAAGGCGATCCGTCCGTGCACGGCGAAACCGATGCCTTCCGCAAGGCCGGCCGCCAGCGCCGCTACCAGGACACCATCATGGTCACCACCCTGGCCCCGTGCTGGTACTGCTCGGGCCTGGTGCGCCAGTTCAACATCGGCACCGTGGTGGTGGGTGAATCACGCACCTTCCAGGGCGGCATCGACTGGCTGCGCGGGAACGGCGTCAACGTGATCGACCTGGACAGCCAGGAATGCGTCGACCTGCTGGGCGGCTTCATTGCGCAGTATCCGGAAATCTGGAACGAAGACATCGGCGAATAAGCACCGAATTTCCGTTCCACGCACAGCTACATGAACGCTTCAGAGCCGGCACAGCCTTGTGCCGGCGGCCTCTGCACAGCCCGATGTGCGCTGGCGCACAGTCAGCTGGATAAACCCCACACGCGCTGCTAACACCGCCTTCGCACGGCGCGCCTACGGTGGAATCACCGGGGCCCTCCTGTCCCGGGGGAGCAAGCCCATGAGCGCGCACGCCGTACGCCCCTTGCCCGACCCCGCCCTCGCTGGCATCCGCGACCGATTGACGCAGCAGTTCGCGCTGCATCGGCGTGGTGCGCCGTTCTGGGCCGCATTCCAGGACATGCAGCAGGAAATCACCCGCGATCATCCGCGCGACCACGTGCGCCTGTGCAACGCGATGGCCGACATGGCCGAAGACCTGGGTGCCGTTGAACACGCGCAGCTGATCGATGGCAACACCGGCTGCACGCCGCGCTGACACTGCATGCACCGGCACCTGCGCCACACTGCGATGAACCCCCACTCCCTGCCACCCCAACCGAATTGGAATGCCATGCACGCTGAAGTCCCCGCCATCCCACCGGTCATCGACGTTGATGCTGAGCTTGATCACTGGCGCCGGCAGCATGCCGACGGTGCCCTGCCGCACAACTCGTTCGGCTCCTACGTGCCGTGGATCAAGTTCGCCTGCGATTCGCTGATCACCCAGCCGCGCGCCAGCAACGCCGAGCGCGACGAGACGTTCCAGACCCAGTACGCCCTGCAGATCATGCCGCGCCTGAGCGAGGCGCAGGCCCGCGAGTTCGTCGACCGCTGCTGGCAGCACGTCTACCAGACCAGCCGCGTGCGCCTGCAGGACGCCCCGCGCCTGCGCGCCTGAGCCCCATCGCGGCTGCACGGCCCGTGCACGGGCCGCTGCCGATCATCCTCGTCACCTGGGTGGAACGACGACGATGAAAGCAAGAAACCTGTTCAATACGATCGCCAAGAAGGCCGCGGCCGCCACCGGCTCGCCGTGGACCTTCCTGGCAGCGGTGGTGATCGTGGTGATATGGGGCATCAGCGGCCCCGTGTTCGGCTTCAACGATACCTGGCAGCTGGTGATCAACACCGGCACCACCATCATCACCTTCCTGATGGTGTTCCTGATCCAGCACACGCAGAACTCGGACACCGCGGCGATGCAGATCAAGCTGGACGAGCTGATCCGCGCCACGGCCGACGCCAACAACGAGTTGCTGGACCTTGAGGAAATGGACGAAGAACGGCTGGAGGAAATCCGCGCCGAGTACGAGCGCATGGCCCGCGAGGCCGGCGACGCGCTGGCCCGGGTACGCTCCTGCCGCGCGCCCCCGCGCGATGACGAGGCGGTTTGATCAGATCCGGTACCGGCGGGCGCCTGGTAGCGCCGGGCCATGCCCGGCGAGCATGAGGCGCGGTAGAACCTCACAAGCAGCCATGGGACTTGCTGATAGGTGCATCGAGACCGCACCCCGAGACTGGTCCAATGTCCAGTCGTCATCTACAGCGTGGTCGCGATTCCCGCATCGATGGATACTACGTGCTCACCACGGTGGTGCTGAAGCGACGTCCGGTATTTGCAGACCCTCGCTGCGCGGAATGCCTGGTGGATACGCTGCGCTTCGTGGAGCGCGAGGGGTTCAGTCGCTCATTCGCCTGGGTCGTCATGCCCGACCATGTTCATTGGTTGATGCAGTTGCGCGCCGGCACGCTCGCCCGATTGATGGGAACGCTGAAATCACGCAGCAGCCGCCTACTGGGGCAGCAGTTCGGTGTGGAAACGCCCCTGTGGCAACCGAGCTACTTCGACCACGCCGTTCGCAATGAAGAGGCTTTGAGGCGTCATGCGCTCTACATTCTGGGAAATCCGATACGCGCCGGACTCGCTGCCGAATTGGATGAATACCCGTTTGCCTGGTGTCGGTGGCCCATGCGGTAGCACGCGGCATGCACAAGAAGCCGCCGGGCACGGCCCGGCGCTACCGGGACCACCCCGCCTGGTAACGCCGAGCCATGCCCGGCGAGAGCGGAGCGCGGTCCCGCATGCGATGCAATGAATGCCAAAAGCAAAGCCGCCGGGCACGGCCCGGCGCTACCGTGATCACCCCGCCTGGTAGCGCCGGGCCATGCCCGGCGAGTGCGAAGCGCGGTCCCGCATGCGATGCAATGAACGCAGGAAACAAAGCCGCCGGGCACGGCCCGGCGCTACCGGGACCACCCCGCCTGGTAGCGCCGGGCCATGCCCGGCGAGTGCGAAGCCCAGCCCGCATGCGATGCAATGAATGCCAGAAGCAAAGCCGCCGGGCACGGCCCGCCGCTATCGGAATCACCCCGCCTGGTAGCGCCGGGCCATGCCCGGCGAGCGCGAAGCGCGGTCCCGCATGCGATGCAATGAACGCCAAAGACAAAGCCGCCGGGCATGGCCCGGCGCTACCGGGACCACCCCGCCTGGTATC
>NZ_JBYSZR010000019.1:0-87080 GCF_058787375.1 Stenotrophomonas sp. FW305-3-2-15-E-LB1 | reverse complement strand
ATGCCGCTCACACCCCCTCAACCGGACCCACCCCGCCTTCGACAGTTTCCTGCGATCTGTCGGAACGGCGTTCTGCTCTGGTGGGTGCCGACCGTTGGTCGGCACGGCAGACGTGATTGACGTCCGAAGGATCGGCTTTTGATTTTGATTTTGATTTTCCTGATCTTTCCCGGGGTGGCGCGGGGAACTGTCCGTGGCCGGGAGGGTGGGTTGGCTGGGGGCGTGAGCCGCATGGATGCGGCGACCGAGCCTACATGGACGTATTCACGGCGTCCCCCAGCCAAGCCACCCTCCCGGCCAACCCCCGTATGCGGAAACACCACCACCACGGAGGGGCTCCGCCGTTGGCCGACCCGGCCGAAGGCCCGCCCCCGCCGCGATACAATGGCACCCATGAACACCCCCCAGGACTCCAGCCTCGGTCGCGAGGTCAGTTACCCGTCGCAGTACGATCCCGGCCTGCTGTTTCCCATCCCCCGCATCGGGGCCCGCACCGAGATCGGTCTCGATGACGCCGCGCTGCCGTTCGTCGGCCACGACCGCTGGCATGCCTTCGAACTGAGCTGGCTCGACCCGCGCGGCAAGCCGCAGGTGGCCGTGGCCACCGTGCAGGTGCCCTGCACGTCGCCGCGCCTGATCGAATCGAAGTCGTTCAAGCTCTATCTGAACTCCCTCAACAGCACCCGCATGGAAAGCGCCGATGCGCTGCGCGAGCGCCTGGTGGCCGATCTGTCGGCCTGCGCGGGCGCGCCGGTGCAGGTGCAGTTCGGCCTGCCGCCGCTGGTCGAGTCGCCGCTGGGCGAGTCCATCGACGGGCTGGACGTGGAGATCGACTGCTACGGCCCGCCGCAGGCCGATTATCTCGCTGCCGATGCCGGGCTGGTGGTGGAAGAGACGCTGGTCTCGGCGCTGCTGAAATCCAACTGCCCGGTCACGGGCCAGCCGGACTGGGCGACGGTCAGCCTGCGTTACCGCGGCCCGAAGATCGACCGTGCCGGCCTGCTGCGCTACCTGGTCAGCTACCGCGAGCATGCTGAGTTCCACGAGCAGTGCGTCGAGCGCATCTTCAGCGAGGTCTCCACGCGCTGCCAGCCGCAGTGGCTGGAAGTGGAAGCGCGCTACACCCGCCGTGGCGGCCTGGACATCAATCCCTGGCGCGCCAGCCACGGGATCGCCGGCCCGGCCGCGACCGTCCGCGAGCTGCGCCAGTAACCGCCGCAGGCGGTTACGGGTAGCGCCGGGCCACGCCCGGCGAGCGCAGCGGCCAGAGCAGAAGCCGCCAGGCACGGCCCGGCCCTACCGTGGTTTGCAGGCGGTTACGGGTCGTGCCGGGTCACGCCCGGCGAGCGCAGCGGCCAGAACACAAGCCGCCGGCCAGCGGCCGGCACTACCGTGGTTCGCAGGCGGTTACGGGTAGCGCCGGGCCACGCCCGGCGAGCGCAGCGGCCAGAGCACGAAGCCGCCGGGCACGGCCCGGCGCTACCGTGGTTTGCAGGCGGCTACGGGTCGTGCCGGGCCACGCCCGGCGAGCGCAGCGGCCAGAGCAGAAGCCGCCGGGCAGCGGCCGGCGCTACCGTGGTTTGCAGGCGGTTACGGGTCGTGCCGGCCGCTCTGGGCCCCGATTGTTCAGCCGCCCCCCGTGGCGGCTTCACATCTGCACCATCCCCATTTAACAACCACCATGTCACCGTGCCATCCACGTAGTCATGCAGACGGGAGTGTGTGGATGAGCACCGAGAAGAAGGCCGATTTCTCCGGCGTCACCGCCAGCGTCGACAGTACCGCCGAGCTGGTACCCAAGGCGGACTTCTCCGGCGTCACGTCATCGGTGGACAGCACCGCCGATGTGGTCAGTGTCGGCACGTACACCGTGCAGAAGGGCGATTCGCTGTCGAAGATCGCCAAGCAGCATCTGGGCGATGCCAATGCCTGGAAGAAGATCTTCGAGGCCAACCGTGATGTCCTCGACGACCCGGACAAGATTTTCCCGGGCCAGACCCTGAAGCTGCCGCCGAAATGACCGGCCCGCGCCCAGTGGCGCACGAAGGCCGTCCGACAATCCCTGGGAGGAACACCCGAATGATCAAGACCAACCCGCTTCATGCCGCCCTGATCGCCGCCCTGCTGGGCAGCGTTGCCTTGGTCGGTTGCAAGAAGAACGAAGAATCCACCGACAACAACGCCGCCCCGGCGGCGACGACCCCGGCCGAGCCGGCACCGGCACCCATGACCGGCGCGCCGCCGCCGATGGCTGAAGCTGCTGCGGTCGCCGTATCGGCGGTCACCGTGGGCAAGACCGCTGCCGCTGACAAGTCGGTGGCCCCGGCCGCACTGTTCGCGCCGAAGGACGATGTGATCGTCTCGGTGCGTACCGATGCCGCCGCGAACAACGTCACCGTCGGTGCCAAGTTGACCTTCCAGGATGGCCAGGTGGCCGGCGAGCAGAACGCCACGCTGAACGCTTCCGGTGCCGAGACGACCAACATCACGTTCAAGAATGCCAATGGCTGGCCGGCCGGCAAGTACCGCGCCGAAGTCATGGTTGATGGCAAGGCGGCCGGAACGCCGCAGGAGTTCGAGGTCAAGTAAGTCCCGCCGACTCTCTCCCGGTTGGACTCACGATGGGCGCAGCCGCGAGGCTGCGTCTTTTTTATTTGTGGCTCCTGGGAAAGCTCCATCCACGCATGGCGTGGATCTACCGGAACAGTGCGCGTGGATCGACCCGATTCCGGGATATGCAGGCATGGTTGCATCCGATACCACGCAGCTGGATCACAGCGTTGCCGTGGTGCAGTACCGCAGCGTATGGGATGGCTTTGCCCCGCGCGGCTGAAAACGCGACAATGCAGGGGTTTCCCCGCCGCGCGCCCACCCTGACGGCGACGGGGAAAGTGACACGGTTGCACGTGGCACGGCGCCTGCGCCGGCCTTCCCCTGAGAACCGCTACAGAGTCCAAGTCCCCCATGTCCAAGATCCTCTACACGCTGACCGACGAAGCACCGTTCCTGGCTACCCAGTCGCTGCTGCCGATCGTCGACGCCTACACCGCCACCGCCGGCATCGTGGTGGAAACCCGTGACATCTCGCTGTCCGGCCGCATCCTGTCGCTGTTCCCGGAACTGCTCAGCGACGCGCAGAAGGTCAACGACGACCTGGCCGAGCTGGGCCAGCTGGCGACCACGCCGGACGCCAACATCATCAAGCTGCCGAACATCTCCGCCTCGGTGCCGCAGCTGAAGGCGGCCATCAAGGAACTGCAGGACCAGGGCTACCCGCTGCCGGACTACCCGGAAACCCCGGCCGACGACCAGCAGCGCGACTACAAGGCGCGCTACGACAAGGTCAAGGGCAGTGCGGTGAACCCGGTGCTGCGCGAAGGCAACTCCGACCGCCGCGCACCGCTGTCGGTGAAGAACTACGCGCGCAAGCACCCGCACCGCATGGGCGCCTGGGCAGCCGATTCGAAGTCGCACGTCGCGCACATGGCTGCCGGTGATTTCTACGGCAGCGAGAAGTCGGCCACCGTGGCCAACGCCGGTTCGCTGAAGATCACCTTCCACGGCAAGGACGGCAGCGCCGTCGTGCTGAAGGAAAAGACCGCGGTCAAGGCCGGCGAGATCGTCGATGCCGCCGTGATGAGCCGCAAGGCGCTGGCCGCCTTCATCGGCGAGCAGATCGCTGATGCCAAGGCCCAGGGCGTGCTGTTCTCGCTGCACCTGAAGGCGACCATGATGAAGGTCTCCGACCCGATCATGTTCGGCGTGGCGGTCAACGAGTTCTACAAGGACGTGCTGGCCAAGCATGCCGACGTGCTGAAGCAGGCCGGTTTCGATGCCAACAACGGCATCGGTGACCTGGCCGCGCGCCTGCCGTCGCTGCCCGAAGCCACCCGCGCCGCCATCGAGGCCGACCTGGCCGCCGAGTACGCGCAGCGTCCGGGCGTGGCCATGGTCAACTCGGACAAGGGCATCACCAACCTGCACGTGCCGAGCGACGTCATCGTCGACGCCTCGATGCCGGCGATGATCCGCGACTCCGGCAAGATGTGGAATGCCGAAGGCAAGCTGCAGGACACCAAGGCCGTCATCCCCGACCGCTGCTACGCCGGCGTCTACCAGGCCGTCATCGACGACTGCAAGGCCAACGGTGCCTTCAACCCGGCCACCATGGGCTCGGTGCCGAACGTCGGCCTGATGGCGCAGAAGGCCGAAGAGTACGGCTCGCACGACAAGACCTTCCAGATCGCTGCCGATGGCGTGGTCAAGGTCACCGACGAGGCCGGCACCGTGGTGTTCGAGCACGCCGTGGAAGCCGGTGACATCTGGCGCATGTGCCAGACCAAGGACGCGCCGATCCAGGACTGGGTGAAGCTGGCCGTCGAGCGCGCCCGCCTCAGCAGCACCCCGGCCGTGTTCTGGCTGGATGCCGCCCGCGCCCACGACGCGCAGGTCATCGCCAAGGTCGAGCAGTACCTGAAGGACCACGACACCAACGGCCTGGACATCCGCATCCTGCCGCCGGTGGAAGCGACCGCCTTCTCGCTGGACCGCATCCGCAAGGGTGAGGACACCATCTCGGTGACCGGCAACGTGCTGCGCGACTACCTGACCGACCTGTTCCCGATCATGGAACTGGGCACCAGCGCCAAGATGCTGTCGATCGTGCCGCTGATGGCCGGTGGTGGCCTGTTCGAGACCGGCGCCGGTGGTTCGGCCCCGAAGCACGTGCAGCAGTTCGTCGAAGAGGACTACCTGCGCTGGGATTCGCTGGGTGAATTCCTGGCCCTGGCCGCGTCGCTGGAACACCTGGGCAACCGCTACGACAACGCCGCTGCCCGCGTGCTGGCCAAGGCGCTGGATGAAGCCAACGGCCAGTTCCTGGACAACGACAAGTCGCCTTCGCGCAAGCTGGGTGGCATCGACAACCGCGGCAGCCACTTCTACATCGCGCTGTACTGGGCCCAGGCCCTGGCCGCGCAGGACGAAGACGCCGCACTGAAGGCCCGCTTCGCCCCGCTGGCCAAGGCACTGACCGACAACGAGCAGAAGATCGTCGACGAGCTGGCCGCGGTGCAGGGCAAGGCCGTGGACATCGGCGGCTACTACCGCCCGGACGTGGCCAAGGCCAGCAAGGCCATGCGCCCGAGCGCGACCTTCAACGCCGCGCTGGAGCAGCTGCGCGGCTGATCCATCGCCCGCAGCAGGTGACATCGAAACCCGCGCTCCGGCGCGGGTTTCTTTTTTCCTGGGGATCCGACCCCATTTCCCGGAACCGTCAATACGGCATGAAACTTGCCCACGATGGCCGTCGCAGAACGGATCAGTGCGTGCCTGCGGTCGCCGTCGATCTGAGCAGTCGATCACGACGGCCGCGCGTGGCGATGCCCTAGCCTTGGCGACGCGAGACCGCCGGGGAGGCGGTCGCCCGGGGAACACGGATGGCACGCGTGCTGGTGGTGGGAACCGATCTCCAGGGCGAACAGGCCCTGCTGCAGCGGCTGCGCCTGGCCTCGGCCCTGCCCGATGGGCAGGTGTGCCGCAGCCAGGACCTGGACGACTGCGACCTGCTGGTGGTGCGCGATACGCCGGCGCTGCGCAATGCCGCGCTGCGCATGCGCGAGCAGCGGCCGCGCCTGCAGTGCTGGATCGAAGGCATCGGCGGCCAGCTGCGCGAGGGCCATGGCCGCCAGGATGTCCTCGATGATGGAGCCATCGGCCGCGCGCTGCGTGGCATGCAGGGCAGCGCCGAACCCGCGCCGGTGCGCCTGGCCGACGGCGCCCATGCCATCACCCGCCTGCTGCGCGAGCGCCTGCCGGTGCGCCAGGGCCATGCACTGCTGGGCGAGAGCGGGCAGCCGCTGCTGCTGCTGGATCTGGAACAGGACCAGGCGGTACTCCTGCAGGAGCCGGCCGCCGTGCTGGTGGAACGCCTGGCCCAGGGCTTCGAGCATCTCCATCTGGACGCGCTGACGCCGGCGCAGTTCCGGGTGCTGGCAGGCAACCGCGCGCGCCAGCCGTTGCGGCCGCTGCTGTGGCAATGGGCGCAGCGCAGCCGCCACTGGCACGCACTGGACGAGCGCCTGCGCGGTGCGGCGGTGAAGCTGCTGCGCTGGCCCGACTTCCGCGTGCTCGGCCACGACCACGATGGATTCCGCCTGTGCTCGCTGCTGCTCAAGCGCGCGTGCACGGTGGACGAGTGCGCGGCGTTGCTGGAGCTGCCGCCGGCCGCCGTGCGTGACTTCATCCATGCCGCCTACCTGTGTGGCTACGCGCAGCTGCAGGCTGCCGCGCCGGTAGCTGCCGCGGCGCGGGGCAGCAGCGCCGACCATGGCCTGCTGGCACGCCTCTGGCGCAGCCTGCGCAGGAGCGAGCGCAATGCGTGAGCACAAGGTAGTGGTGCTTGGCGGCATGGGCAGTGGCAAGTCGACCCTGGTGCGCAGCATCGCGGCCGGTGTGGTCATCGACACCGACGTCGCCAACAGCGACCGTGCGGGCGCGGACAAGGCCTCGACCACGGTCGCCCTGGATTACGCCGACATCGACCTCCCCAACGGTGAGCGCCTGCGCCTGTACGGCACGCCCGGCCAGCAGCGCTTCGACTTCCTGTGGCCGATCCTGCTGCAGGGTGCGCGTGGCGCGGTGCTGCTGCTGGATGCGCGCCGCGCCGGCGTCGCTGACGAACTGGATGCCTACCTGCAGGCGCTGCGGCCGTTTGCCGGCACGCTGGCGCTGGTGGTGGCGGTGACCCACCTGGACCAGGTGCCCGATGCGCAGCTGGACGACTGGGCCAGCCGGGCGTGCCTGGATGACCAGCCGCTGCCCCTGCTGCCTGTGGATGCGCGGGACCGCGCGCAGGGGCTCCTGCTGATGGATGTACTGATGAGCGAAATGGAAGCACACGCACTGGTGGCTTTGCATGGCTGATGGACAGGTGGCGACGCTGCCCGATGCCGGCCAGCGCGAGCGCCTGCAGCCGCTGCTGCAGGACCTGCAGCAGCGCGTGGAAGGGGTGCGCACGGTGGTGCTGGCCAGTGTCGATGGTTTCGCTCTGGTCAGTGCCGGTGCCGAAGGGCGCGGCGAGCGGCTGGCCGCGATGACCAGCGCGATGCTGGCCCTGGCGGCGGCGGTGGGTCGCGAGCTGGCGCTGGGCGATCTGCAGACGCTGATGCTGGAAGCACTGGGCGGCAAGGTGCTGATGCTGGCGATCCAGGCCGAAGGCCGGGCGCCGCTGCTGCTGATGGCGGCCTGTGACCAGCGCAGCGTGATCGGCCAGGTGCTGTGGCAGAGCAGGGAATGTGGCCAGGCGATCCTGGCCGAACTCAGCGGATCGTGAGCCCGGCCGCAGGGGAACGAGGGGCTCGAACCAACACTGACAAGGGGATACGACGTGGCTGGACTGACCGAATCGCTGAATGCACTGATGGGTATCGACGGCGCGCAGGCCGTGGCGCTGGTCGACTACGAGAGCGGCATGCTGCTGGGCGAAGCCGGCGCGGGCATGGACATGGAAGTGGCCGCCGCAGGCAACACCGAAGTGATCCGCGCGAAGATGAAGACCGCCGCCTCGCTCAACCTCAATGACAGCATCGAGGACATCCTCATCTCGCTGGGCAAGGCGTACCACATCATGCGCCCGGTGGCGAAGAAGCGGGGCCTGTTCTTCTACATCGTGCTGGACCGCGCGAAGAGCAACCTCGCCCTGGCCCGGCGCAAGGTGCAGGACGTGGAATCCGAGCTGGCGATCTGAGGCCGCTGCCTGTGTAGAGCCGAGCCCATGCTCGGCTGCTTTCGAGCGAAGCCAGCCGAGCATGGGCTCGGCTCTACACAACCCACCCCACGCCGGCGTATGGTGGATGCCCGTCTCCCTGCCGAGCCGTGCATGTCCCAGCCTGACATCGCCGCCGACCTGGCCCCGCGCATCGCCGTGGCCATCCGCGATGGCTTCGAGGATTACCACGCCCGTTTTGCCGCGATCACGGCGCGGGCGCGGCTGCGCTTCGAGCAGCGCGACTGGACCGCCGCGCGGCAGGATGCGGTCGAGCGCATCGCCCTGTACGACCTGTGCATCGCCGAGCGCATGGACGCGCTGCGGCGCATGGCCGGCGATGCCATCGGCGTGCGCGCGCTGTGGCTGCAGGTGCACGCGCATTACAGCGCGCTGCTGCAGGGGCTGATCGACGCCGAGCTGTACAAGACCTTCTACAACACCCTGGCGCGGCGCCTGTTCGCGACCCGGGGCGTCGACCCGGCGCTGGAGTTCATCGCGTTCGACATCGAACCCTCCGATGCGATCACCCACCCGGTGGCGCGCCACACCTATGCGGTGTCGCCCACGCGTCCGGTGGAAGCGCTGCAGCGGGTGTTGGCCGACTACCGCTTCGACGTGCCCTATGCACACCAGCTGCGCTGCGCAGCGGCCATCGCCATCCGCCTGCAGGATGACCTCGCGCACTGGGGCGACACCCCGGTGCGCAGCATCGAGCTGCTCGATACCGTGTTCTACCGCGAACGCCGTGCCTACCTGGTCGGCCGCGTGTTCGGCGAACACCGCTTCTCGCCCTGCATCATCGCGCTGGTCAATGACGAACAGGGCCTGCGTGCCGACGCGGTGCTGACCCGCCGCCGTGACGTCGCCCATCTGTTCGGTGTCTCGCGCAGCTATTTCCAGGCCGGCCTGGCCACGGTCGGTGACGCGGTGGTGTTCCTGCGCAGCCTGCTGCCGGGCAAGCCCATCGACGAGATCTACACCGTGCTGGGCCGTGCCAAGCAGGGCAAGACCGAGCGCTACCGCACCTTCTTCCGCCACTTCAACGAACACCCGCACGAGCGCCTGGTGCACGCCGAGGGCACCCCGGGCATGGTCATGGCGGTGTTCACCCTGCCCAGCTACCCGCTGGTGTTCAAGCTGATCCGCGACCGCTTCGCCTGGCCCAAGGCAATGTCGCGGCAGCAGGTGGAAGAGAAGTACGCGCTGGTGTTCAACCTGGATCGCGTCGGCCGCCTGCTCGATGCACAGCCGTACCGCCACCTGCGCTTCCCGCGCGAGCGCTTCGCCCCGGCGCTGCTGGACGAGCTGCTGCAGCAGTGCGCGCAGAGCGTGCGCGTGCAGGGCGATGAGATCGAGATCGCCCTGTGCTACGTGCAACGCCGTTTCCGCCCGTTGAACCTCTACCTGCGCGAGCAGGGTGCGCCGGCCGTGCGCGCGGCCGCGCTGGACTACGCGCAGGCGATCACCGACATGGCCCGCAACAACATCTTTCCCGGTGACATGCTGCCGAAGAACTTCGGTGTGTCGCGGCATGGTCGCGCGGTGTTCTATGACTACGACGAGCTGTGCCTGGTCAGTGACTGCGTGTTCCGCGCCTGGCCGCAGCCGCGCACGCCGGAAGAAGCCCTTGCCGACGAGCCGTGGTTCCATGTCGGCCCGCGCGATGTGTTCCCCGAGCGCTTCGGGCCGTTCATGGGGCTGCCTGCGCAGGAGCTGGCAGCGGTACGCGAGCACTACCGCCACCTGTTCGACCCCGCCTGGTGGCAAGGCCTGCAGGCCCGCTTCGCCAGTGGCGATTACCCTGACACGCCACCGTACGCCGCCGATCATCGATTGGCCTGACCGACCCGGCCACTGGCCCTGCGGCGCGAAACTCGGTTAGGCTGGACCATCATTGCCAAGGATCCGGTACCGATGCGCTCATCCCTTTGTCTTGCCCTTGCCCTGGCGGTCGGCAGCGTTGCCGCCATCACCGCTTTTGATGCCCCTGCGCAGACCACGAAGGCGGTGCGCGCCACCGCCGAGGCCAGCATGGTGCTGACCGGCACCATCGAGGTGGCCACTGACGGCTCGGTCAGCAATCTCGTACTGGACCAGCGCGAGCGCTTGACGCCCACGATCGCTGGTTTCGTCGACGGCACCATCCGCAGCTGGCGCTTCGAGCCGACCGTGCAGGACGGACGTGCGGTGTCGGTGACGGCACCGATCCGCGTGCGCCTGCTCGGCAAGCCTGCCGCTGACGGCACGATGGAAGTACGCATGACGGGCGTCAACTTCAACGTGTACAGCGACAAGGATACCGATACCGTGACGCGGCGCGAGATGGGGCCACCGAGCTATCCGCAGCAGGCATTCCGCAACGGCGTGCAGGGCGAGGTGGTGCTGCTGATCAGGGTGGACCGGAACGGCAATGCAGCCGACGTCGCCACCGAGCAGGTGAACCTGGGGGTCGTGGGGCCCGAGCGCTCCATGCGGCAGATGCGTGATCTGTTTGCCAATGCCAGCACCGCCGCCGCCCGCAAATGGACCTTTGCACCGCCGACCACCGGCAAGGACAAGGACGCTGCCGAGTGGACGGTCCGTACGGTGGTCAGCTACACGATGAGTGACGGGCCGGGCGTCCAGCCAACGCCCTATGGCGTCTGGAAGCCCTTCATCCCGGGCCCGCGCCAGTCGGCGCCGTGGCGCCAGCAGGATGTCGCGCAGGAGGGTAGTGACCTGCTGCCGGCCGGCGGCGTGTACATGGTGGATGGTGCCAATCGTGGCCTGCGTCTGCTGACGGCACTGGCAAAGGACTGAGTCCCATCCGGTCCCTCGTGTTCCAGGGCTGCGTGGCATGCCGCGCGCTGGCAACGAGGGACCTGTCTTTCAAGCACAAGGAGTGAGTGTGATGCGTTCTTCCCTTTTCCTGGCCCTGACGCTGGCCCTCGGCGGCGGCGCCGCCTGCATCGGCAGCGCAGACGCGCAGAGCGTGCGCGAGGTGCGCAAGCAGATGGAGGCCAGCATGACGCTCAGCGGCGTCATCAACATCGGCCGCGAAGGCCAGGTCGAAGGCTTCCAGCTGGACCACCGTGACAAGGTGGCCGCCGACGTGGCGCGCCTGGTCGAGGGCACGGTCAACAGCTGGCGCTTCGAACCGGTGCTGGTCGATGGCAAGGCGGTGCGCGCGCGTACCGATGTCCGCCTGCGGCTGCTGGCGGACAGCCTGACCGGCACCACCATGCAGGTCCGCGTGGCCGATGCGAACTTCGGCCCGGTCGATGAAGAGAACACGCTGTCCAGCGACAACGTCAGGGCGCTGAAGATGCGCCCGCCGGTCTACCCGGAACGGGCGGCGGCCATCCGCGGCCAGGGTGAGGTAACGCTGCTGGTCAAGGTCGGGCGCGATGGCAAGGTGGCCGACGTGGTTGCCGAGCGTACCAACCTGACCGTGGTGGCGCCGGAGCGCCAGATGCAGATGCTGCGCGACGTGCTGGCCAAGGCCAGCGTGAGTACTGCCCGCAGCTGGACGTTCAGCATTCCGACCACCGGCGAGTACAAGGACGAAGAATTCTGGACCGTGCGCGTGCCGGTCAACTACGCCTTCGACCCCCGGTCGGAGCGTTACGGCCGCTGGTCGGCCTACATCCCGGGCCCGCGCCAGCAGGCACCGTGGAAGACCGGCGAAGACGAAAAGGCCACCGGTAGCGACCTGCTGCCCGAAGGCGGCGTCTACATGGTCGGCCGCAACGACGGCCCGCGCCTGCTGACCCCGCTGGGCTGAGCGGCGCGGTGACGACAGCGCCGGGTATCGCCCGGCGCTTCCGCGTGCGGGTCACTCCGCGTGCGGGTACACCACCACGCGGTTGCGGCCTTGTTCCTTGGCCAGGTACAGCGCCTTGTCGGCCAGCCGCAGCGCCTGTTCCACATCGGCATGGAACGTGGGGAAGTGGGCCACGCCCAGCGACACGGTGATGCTGCCGACCGGCGCGAACGGCTGCCCGGCAATCGCCTGGCGCAGGCGCTCGGCGGTCTGCTGCGCCGCCGTTACGCCGACGCCCGGCAGCAGCACCAGGAATTCCTCGCCACCGGCGCGGCACAGCACGTCGGTTTCGCGCGAATGGCGGCGCATCTGCTCGGCGATATGGACGATGGCGGCATCGCCGACGTCATGGCCGTGGCCGTCGTTGATCGACTTGAAGCGGTCGATGTCCAGCGCCACGATCGCGAACGGCTGGCCCTGTGCCTGCAGCATCTCCAGCGCGTTCTGCAGCCCGCGGCGGTTCAGCAGCCCGGTCATCGGATCGGTACGGCTGGCGCGGTTGAGGGTACCGATGCGGTCCTGCAGTGCGTTGAAGCTGTACAGCACCGCCTGTTTCAGCTGCGCCACTTCGAAGTACCACGCGCGGATGCCGGTGACGTGGTTGATCGCATTGCCGGTGTCTTCGCCTTCCTGCACGTTGCGCGCCAGCTGCCACAGTGGCATCGAGATGCGCCGCGCGAACCACCAGGTGATCAGCAGCGACAGCACGCCCAGCGGGATCGCGTTCCAGATGACCGAGGACATCAGGCGCGACAGCGGCTGCAGGGTCGCCTCGGCCGGGCGCTGGGCGATGATGCCCCAGCCGGTGACCGGCACCGGGGCATAGCCGGACAGCTGGGCCACGCCATGGTTGTTGACCAGCTGCTGGCTGCCGGAACGACCGCCCATCACCGCCTTCACCGCCGCGTTGTCCAGCGCGTAGGTGCCCACTTCCTTCGGGTTGTTGTGGTAGATGATGCGGCCGTTGTGGTCGACCACGTACAGGTAGGACCCGTCGCGGTAGTAGTGCTTGCCCAGCAGCGTGTGCAGCGCGCTGCGCTGGCGCAGGTACAGCGTGCCGCTGACGTAGCCGAGGTAGGTGCCCTGGCGGTCGAACACCGGGTGCGACAGCGAGATCAGCAGCTTGCCGGTGGCCGACTGGTAGGGATCGCTGATCAGCGGCTGGCGGCGCGCCAGTGCCTGGTTGCTGCCGAAGCTCTTGAGCACTTCGCCCTGCAGCTGCAGGGTCTGCGGTGAGGTGGCGATGACCAGGCCGCTGGCATTGACCACCAGCGAGGAGTTGAAGCTGCTGGACTGCAGCTGCAGGCGGCTGGCTTCGTCCTGCGCGTGGCCGGCATCCAGCCCGCTCTCACCGAGCCGGGTGGCAGCGTAGGCCAGCTGCTGCTGCGCGGACAGCAGGAAGGTCTGCGTCGTTTCGGCCAGCTTGCTGGTGTAGACGCGGTTGGCTTCCAGGGTGTTGCTCACCAGTTGGTCGCGCTGCACGCGGTAGCTGGCCAGCAGCGTGTTGCCGAGGGCGATGAGCGTACTCAGCAGGGCCAGCGCAAGAATCAGCTTGCCCAGGTTGAGGCGGTTGGAGATGGGTGGCATGCAGCGACTGCGCCCACTGCTGCGGCAGCGCAGCCGGGCACGAACGGTGGGGGAGCCGCCATTATGGGCACATTCGCGCGCCGCAGGGACAGGCCCGGTGTCCCGGTGTCAGCGTTGCAGGCGCCGCCGCAGCGTATCGCGCACGCGCTCGGCGCCCGCCGCGTCCAGTGGCGCCAGCACGCCACGCGCATCCTGCGGCACATGCGCGGCCGTATGTTCGCCCGCATCGAACACATAGTGGTCGAGCATCGTTCGCCAGTGCGCGCGCTGTTCCGGCGGCAGGTCGCGCAGGGCGAGGATGGCCAGCATCAGCGCGTTCATCGGCGAATCCATCCACGCCGGCACCGGCCGCCACCAGCTGTTGACCAGTACGTTGAACGGTTCCAGGCCTTCCATGTGGTGCCACCACAGCGAGGGAATGAACACCGCATCGCCCGGTTCCAGCTCGGCCACCAGGGCCTGCTCCCAGGCCTGGGCGAAGCGCGGGAAGCGCTGCAGGTCCGGTGCATGGAAATCGACCAGGCTGATGGCCTGTCCGGCGGGGGTGAAATCCAGCGGCCCGACATACAGGTTCTCGACCTGCGCCGGCGCGAACAGGGTGACGCGACGGCGGCCGGCCGCCACGCACGCCAGGTTGTCCGGCACGTCCTGGTGGGCGGCGATGCGCGAGCGGTTGCCGATCCAGATGCTGGCCAGCGGATCGGCGACGCCCAGGTGCAGCGGGTTGGCCTGGCTGAAGCCGGGCAGGAAGCTGTCCAGCGTGGTCGAGGCGACGTAGATCGACGGCGGCGCGGGATCGCTGGCGTACTTCAGAAGGGTGGCCAGCACCACCTTCAGCGGGATCTGTTCGCGGCGGAAATTGAAGCCGCTCATGTCCTCGTTGTAGAACAGCCGCCCGTGCGTGTCGGGTGCGGCGGTGGTCGCCGTCACCGGCATCTGCCCGTGGTCGAAGCCGGCCAGGTGGGCCACCGCCTCGGCGGCGGACCGGCGCGCGGCCCTCACCAGCGGCCAGTGCGCCACCAGCCCACGGATCACCTTCGGCGTCGTCCAGGTGGGCAGCTGCGCGTGCAGCTGCGCCGGGTCCAGGCCGAGGATCTCTTCGATGGGGCGGGGCTGGGGCAGCATGCGCGGGTATCCGGAGCGGAGTGGAGCCGAGCATGGGCTCGGCTCTACAGCAGTGCACAAGCCGATCCTGTAGAGCCGAGCCCATGCTCGGCTCCACAGCAGTGCACAAGCCGATCCTGTAGAGCCGAGCCCATGCTCGGCTCCACAGTACTGCAGCAGGTCAGAACTTGTAACGCACGCCGAACATGTAGCGCGGGCCGGTCTGGGTGGCGTAGCGCAGCATGTTGGTGTGGCGCGAGTAGGTGCGCATGGTTTCGTCGGTCAGGTTGATCGCTTCCAGGCTCAGGGTCAGCTGCTCGCTCACCGCGTAGCTGATGTTCAGATCGAGCTGGCCGTAAGCCGCGGTGTAGTTCGGGTTCGGGCCCTGGCCGCCGATGCCGTTGAGGAACTTGTCGCGCCAGTTGTAGGCCGCACGTACCTGCCAGGCATTCTTGTCGTAGAACGCGACCAGGTTGGCCGAGTCGCTCAGGCCGATCATCGGGTACTGGTCGCCCAGGCTGAGGTTGTTGAAGGTCAGCCCGGACTTCACCTTGGTGTAGTTGGCCGCCAGGCCGAAGCCGGATTGGCCGAACAGGTGCTGCACCGCCACTTCCCAGCCATCCAGGTGGTCCGAGTGCTGGTTGGCCGGCACGGTGATGTCGAAGCCGGCGATCGGATCGGTCGGCAGGCCTTCGATGGTGCCGGTCAGCTGGCCGGCCGAGTTGACGCCGGTGAAGTTCACGCCCGGGTCGCCGGCATGGTTGGTGAAGATGTAATCGCGGATGCACGGCATGTCGGTGCCGCCGCACGACGCCAGTGCCTCGTTCCAGTAGGCGCCGCCGACGGGCGTGTGCAGGTTGCCGCTGTTCTCGCGCACCACGGTGTCGCTGATGAAGTTCTTGATGTTCTTGCGGAAGAAGCCGGCCGAGGCGTAGCTGGCCTCGCCGTAGTACCACTCCAGCGAGAGGTCGAAGTTGTCAGAGATCAGCGGCTCCAGGCTGGGGTTGCCGCGGCTGCCGCTGCCACCCTGGGTGCGCACGATGTCGGCCAGCGACTGGCCGCTCTGGATCTGCGTCCAGCTCGGGCGGCCCAGCGTGCGGCTGTAGCTGCCGCGCAGTGCCAGCGATTCGCTCAGGTCCAGCTTCAGGTCGACATTGGGCAGCACGTAGTCGTACTTGCCACGGCCGCCGATGAAGCTGCTTTCCGGCGCGTAGACGATGTTCAGTTCGTTGGCCGAGCCCCAGCTGATGCCGGTCGGCACGCGCACCATGGCGTTGGATTCCACTTCGGTCTGCTCGTAACGCACGCCGGCGGCCACGTGCAGCGGCATCGACCAGTCAAAGGTGGTGCGGTACTGCAGGAAGGCGCTGCGCGTCTTCTCGGTGGTGCGGATGTCTTCGGAGTACTCGCTCGGTGCGTAGTAGCAGGTCGGGCAGGCCGGGTCGGCAGCGGTACCGACCTGGGCGGCGCGGTCGATCAGGCGGTCGAAATCGAACACCAGGAACTGGCCGGTCAGGCGCGGATCGCTGTGCCCGGAGAAGGCCTTGAAGTACTTGGCCATGTTGTCGGCGTACCAGATGTCATCGGCATAGTCGGCCGGTGAACCGAGCCCGCCCCAGGTATTGCGCTGCATGATGGCCGAGGCCGAGCGGTTCTCCACCTGGGTGTGGCCGATGCCGAAATCCAGCGCCGAATAGTCGGCGAAGCGGAACGTGCCGCGGCCCTGGTACTGCTGCACCTCGGACTTGTTGTAGCTGTTCTGGAACACCGAGCCGGTGACCAGCGCATCGGAGGCCTGCACGCCGCCCGGGGGCAGGGCGATGTTGATGATCGGCAGGTCACCGCTGTAGTCGACGGTGGTCTTGCCGCGCACGAAGGCGGCCACGCCAAGCACGCCGGCCGAGCCATAAGGGCTGTCCGGCTGCGATTCGGCGGTGGAGTTGTGCGCATCGAACGACAGGTCCAGGGCGTCGTTCACTTCCCAGTCCACGTTGAAGCCCAGCGAGTGCATGCCGGTCTTGGTGGCCAGCCGCGCGCCGCCCATCGACACGTCCGAATTGGTCATGTCTTCGCTGTAGATGATCGGTGCAGCCACCGGGCCATTGGTCCAGGTGCTGTCGCCCGGGCCGTAGTTGAACCACACCGACAGCTCGCTGCGCTGCTGCTGCACCTTGTTCTCGACATAGGTGTAGTCCAGCGTGGTGGTGACATTGTCGGTCGGCTTCCACTGGAACGTGGCCTGCGCGTTGGTGCGCTGGCGCTGCACGCCGTTGACGTTGTAGGCGGTGTTCTGCGGCCGCCCATAGACATCGTTCGGGCCCGGCCGGTTGGTGATGCGGTCCGAGTAGCCCTGGCCCGGCTGCGGCAGGGTGCGCCCATCGGTGGTGTTGTTGCCGTAGAACGTCGCCCAGCCCTCGGCCACGGTGGCCTGGTTGAAGCCGGAATCGCGCTCCTGGTGGCTGGCACTGAAGGCCACGCCGAAGCGGTCGTCGGCATAGCGCTGGCTGAAGATGCCCGACAGTTCGCCGGTGACGTTCGACCCCTGCAGCGTGCGCGGCAGGTTGTCGTTGGAGGAATCGTTGACCGCCTTCAGGCCGAGGCTGATCACCGGCTCCGATTCCAGCGGCCGCAGGGTCTTGATGTTGATGGTGGCGCCGATGCCACCGGCCGGGTTGTCGGCGCGGCTGGTCTTGTACACCTCCACCGCCGAGATCGATTCGGAAGCGAGGTTGGCGAAGTCGAACGAGCGCGAACCGTTCAGGCCGGCACCGCCGTTGCCGAGGTTGGACGCGGGCATCTGGCGGCCGTTCAACAGCACCAGGTTGTAGTCGGGGCCGATGCCGCGCACGGTCACCTTGGAACCTTCGCCGCTGGAGGTGCGGTCGATCGAGACGCCGCTGATGCGCTGCAGCGATTCGGCCAGGTTGGTATCCGGGAACTTGCCGATGTCCTCGGCGACGATGCCATCGACCACGCCCTGGCTGTCGCGTTTGAGGTTCATCGACGACTGCAGGCTGCCGCGGATACCGGTGACCTGCACGGTATCGAGCGTGGCCGGGTCGGGCGTGTCGCCGGCAGGTGCGTCCTGCGCCCATGCCGGTGCGGCGAGCGCTGCGAGCAGCGCGGAAGTGAGCATCGTCTTGCGAGGTACTGCCTTGTACGTCTTCATGGAAGCTCCCTCCCCAGGGAATTCGGTTGTGTCGTTGCGGCGTTGTCTCGATCGCGGGTTACTGCACGTGGCCGGATTGGAGCGACGGTTGACAGCGTTGTCAACAAACTGCCATCAAGTGCGCCTGGCCAACGCCTGCGCGGGTCGCGATGTAACCGTTGCCATGCACCTGCTCACGCCGATGAATTGCCTTTGGCTGCGGCATCTGCAGCGCTTTTTCAGGCATGACAGCGCTGCCAATCGATCGGCGGAAAAACGTTGTGCGGTGCAGAACGAAACTGCGCGGATGCCGCGCGAGGGCGCTTCAGCATGGAGGGAGGAGGGGACTGACAGCGCTGGACAACGGCAATGGCCGGTGGATGTCGTGCATGTCCACTGGATGGCTTGAATCACTGACCGGGAGGACAGGTTCTGGACATGATGGCGACTGTCAGCGGACAGCGCGTGCGGCGACGCCACAACGGGCGCGTCGGCCCGCTGCGGCAGGGCTCAGCGGCGGCGCGGCGCGGCGGTGGACTCGCGTTCCAGCACCGCGTGCTCGACGGTGATCATGCGTCCGGCAGCTTCGGCGCGGATGTGCTCGATCAGCTGCTCGGTGGCCAGCCGGCCCATGTGCGCGGTCGGCTGGCGCACGGTGGTCAGTGCCGGATAGATGTGCCCGGCAATCGGCGTGTCGTCGAAGCCGCACACCGACAGATCGCGCGGCACGCGCAGCCCGCGCTCGCCGGCCACGCGGTAGACGGCAGCGGCCATGTCATCGTTGGCCGCGAAGATCGCCGTCGGCGGATCGTCCAGGTCGAGCAGGACGTTGGCCGCGTCCACGCCGGACTCGAACGAGAACTGGCCGTTGGCCACCAGCTGCGGATCGTAGGCAATGCCGGCCTCGCGCAGCGCCTGGCGGTAGCCGGCGTGGCGCCACTGGCAGGCACCATGCGCGCGTGGCCCCTTGATGTGGCCGATGCGGCGATGGCCCTGCGCAACCAGGTGGCCGATCAGCTCGACCACCGCGGTGGTTTCATCCATGCGCACGCCGATGCGGCCTTCCGGATGGCGTGGCGCGATGCAGGCGAAGGGAATGTCCTGTTCTTCCAGCCAGGACAGCACCACCTCGTCATCGGTCAGCGGCGGGATCAGCACCACGCCGTCGGGGCGCGAATTCTCGAACAGCGCGGCCAGGTCGGGCAGGGTGCGGCGGCCGGTGCCGACCGGGCCCAGGATCAGGTTGTAGTGCTGCGCATGACAGGCTTCCAGCATGCCGCTCTGGATTTCCATCAGGTAGTTGCGCGAGGGATTGTTGTAGACCAGCGCCAGTGCGTACGAGCGCTGGCCCGCCAGGCTGCGCGCGGACAGGTTCGGCTTGTAGCCCAGCCGTGCCACGGCCGCCAGCACGCGCTCGCGCGTCTGCTCGCGCACGTTCGGCTCGTGGTTGAGCACGCGCGACACGGTCTTGATCGAAACCCCGGCAACGGCGGCGACATCCTCGATTCGACTGCGCATGGTGCGATGGTTCCTCCTGGAAGGCGGCGGGCACGCGGCGATGGTAGTGCGTGCTGGCCCGGTCGATGTTGCCGAAGCAGGCGGATGGTGCCACGACAGGAGGGGCGCTGGCACGTCCCGATTCCGTGTCGCGATGCAGCACCCGCGCACTGCGATGGCGCGTCGATGATGCGCCAGGCCCCGTGGTTGCGGGACGCCCGGCACGTTGCCCGCCAACAACGATTGACAGCAGCGGGGTCGCCTTATATGACAGCGCTGTCAGGAGCGGTGCGCAAGCGCCCATGCCGGCGTGCGGTCGCAGACACGCGCGCCAGGAATTTCATCCACGGAGGTAGAGCCCAGTGAATCGCCCCACCCAGACCCTTCTTGCCAGCTGCCTGTTGGCCGCCCTTGCCGCGCCGGTCGGTGCCGCACCGGCCAGCGGCGAACGTCTGCAGGACTGGCCGCGCGTGCACAGCGCGATCAGCCCCGACGCGCAGATCGAAAGCCGCGTGCAGCAGATCCTTTCGCAGATGACGCTGGCGCAGAAGATCGGGCAGATGACCCAGGCCGAGATCAAGACGATCACGCCGGAGCAGGTGCGCCGCTACTACATCGGCTCGGTGCTCAATGGCGGCGGCTCGTGGCCGGGCATGGACAAGCACGCCAGCGTGCAGGCGTGGCTGGCGCTGGCCGATGCCTACCATGCCGCCTCGCTGGCCACCGATGCGAAGACGCCGGTGCCGGTGATCTGGGGCACCGATGCGGTGCACGGCCACAACAACGTGCTGGGCGCGACCCTGTTCCCGCACAACATCGGCCTGGGCGCCGCCGGTGATCCCGAACTGATCGAGCGCATCGGCGAGGCGACCGCGCGGTCGGTGCGCGCCACCGGCATCGGCTGGGTGTTCGCGCCCACCCTGGCCGTGGCCCACGACCCGCGCTGGGGCCGCACCTACGAAAGCTATTCGTCCGACCCGGCGGTGATCCGCAGCTTCGCCCACGCTTACGTGAAGGGCGCGCAGGGTGCCTTCAAGGATGACGGCAACGTGGTCACCACCGCCAAGCACTACCTGGGCGACGGCGCCACCGACAGCGGCCGCGACCAGGGCGAGGCGCTGGTCGACAAGGCGACGATGATCAACGTGCATGCGCAGGGCTACTACGGCGCGCTGGCCGAGGGCGCGCAGACCGTGATGGCCTCCTTCAACAGCTGGAACGACCGTGCCGCCGGCATCGACTACGGCAAGATGCACGGCAGCAAGGCGCTGCTGACCGATGCGCTGAAGGACAAGATGGGCTTCGACGGCTTCGTCGTCTCCGATTGGAACGGCATCGCCCAGGTGCCGGGCTGCCGCAACGACAGCTGCGCGCAGGCCATCAACGCCGGCATCGACATGGTGATGGTGCCCGATGACTGGAAGGCCTTCATCGACAACACCACCGCGCAGGTGCAGAAGGGCGAGATCCCGATGGCGCGCATTGATGACGCAGTGACGCGCATCCTGCGGGTGAAGCTGCGTGCCGGACTGTTCGAACACAAGCCGTCCGACAGCCGCTATGCCGGTGATGCCAGCGCCGTGCAGCACCGCGAGCTGGCGCGGCGTGCGGTGCGCGAATCGCTGGTGCTGCTGAAGAACGAAGGCAAGGTGCTGCCGCTGCGCCGCGATGCGCGCGTGCTGGTGGTCGGCAAGGGCGCCGACAACATCGGTGACCAGTCCGGTGGCTGGTCGCTGACCTGGCAGGGCACCGAGAACAGGAATGCCGACTTCCCCAACGCCGACTCGGTGCTGGGCGCGCTGCGCGCCGAACTGGGTACGGACAAGGTCAGCTTCAGCGCCGACGGCCAGGGCATTGATCCGAAGGCATTCGACGTGGTGCTGGCGGTGATTGGCGAAACGCCCTATGCGGAAACCAACGGTGACATCCTCGCCTCGGACACGGTGAGCCACAGCCGCGCCTATCCGCAGGACCTGGCCGTGCTGAAGGCAGCGGCTGCGACCGGCAAACCGGTGGTGACGGTCTATATGTCCGGCCGCCCGATGTACACCAACGACCTGCTCAACCTGTCCAGCGCCTTCGTCGCGGCCTGGCTGCCGGGCACCGAAGGCAAGGGCGTGACCGACGTGCTGGTGACGGGCAAGGGCGGCAAGCCCGCGCATGACTTCCGTGGCCGCCTCAGCTTCCCGTGGCCGGGCGTGCCGTGCCCGGCACCGATCGACCAGCCCGATGCGAAGAAGCCGTCGCTGTTCGCGCTGGGCTATGGCCTGAGCTACGCCAAGGGCGGCAAGGTCGCGCGCCTGGACGAAGCCAACCCGGACAGCTGCGGTGAAGTGACCGTGCTGCCGATCTTCAACCGTGCCGACACGCCGCCGTTCGCTCTGCACGTGGCCGCCGCGGGTGCGACCCAGCCGCTGGGCAGCGATCTGAACGCCACGCTGCGCTGGCCCACCGCCAAGCCGGTGGTGCAGGTGCGTACCGTGCAGGTGAACACCCAGCAGGACGCCAAGGAAGTGACCTGGCTGGCCCCCGCGCAGCTGATCGCACGCAGCACCTCGCGCCGCAACCTGGGCGCACTGGCGCGCAGCAACGGCGCGCTGCAGTTCGATGTGCAGCTGGTGAAGCGCCCGGCCTCGCCGGTGAAGGTGACCATGCAGTGCGGCAGTGGCTGCGAGGGCGGGGTGGATATCGCGCCGCTGCTGGGCAAGCTCTCGCCCGGCCAGAAGCAGACGGTGACCGTGCCGCTGGCGTGCTTTGCCAAGCAGGGCGTGGCACTGGGCGCGGTGGAAGCCCCGTTCGTGGTGACTGCCGACAAGCCGTTCGCTGCAGCGTTCACCCAGGTCAAGCTGACCGCCAATACGGCCAATGCCGAAGGTGCGGTGGCCTGCCCGTAAGCCACGCGGTTGCGCCGGGTGATGGCCGGCGAGCGGGGCAAAGCTTGATGTCGTTCCTCCACGTGTCCTGGTGCGCCGCTAAACTGGCGCACCAGGAAGCGATCCGCGTGTCGTGCGGATCCACAGACAAGGACGACCATGCGCCGTTTACTCCAGAGCGTGAGGCTGCAGCCCCATGGTTCCACCATCGATGTCACGTGCGTCACCGACGCACGCGCGCTGCTTGAGCTGGTGCGGCAGGGCGCGTACGCGCAGGCCTCGGCGGTGATGGCCGAGCTCCACGAAGGCAGCCAGGTGGATTTCTACGCCTACCTCGGCAAGCAGGTGCAGGCGCCTGCGCTCGCCGCGCAATGGCACGCACACGCGCCCGAATCCATCGATGCCGCATTGCTGCTGGCCTTTGCGGAGCTGGGCGAAGGCTGGCGCCTGCGCGGCGAGACCTACTTTCATGAAATCCCCGAAGCGCGCCGGCGCGCCTTCCCGATGAAGTTCCAGGCCGCGCAGCGGCGGTTCAAGGCACTGGCCGAGCGTGCGGACGCACCGCCGCTGGCGTTCTATGGCCTGCTGCACTGTGACGTGGTGTGCGACATCGAACGTGAGGCGCGCAGCGAGCGCTTCGCGCAGGTGATGGCGCTGGCGCCGTACCACGCACCCTCGGTCTACATGCTGGCCAAGGCCAGCATGGAAAAGTGGGACGGCAGTGACGAGGAGATGTGGGCGTACCTGCGCTGGATCAGTGACAACGCCCCGCGCGGCCGTGATGCCCATGCGGCGATCGCGGCGCACGTGGTGGAATGGACCTACCCGTGGATGGACGAGTGCGATGCGCCGCTGGAGATCGTCGGGGTGGTGCGCACCGCCAACGTGCCCGGCCTGGCCGACCTGGTGCGCAAGGCGCTGCTGGACTGGCTGGACGTGCAACCCGCCGGCCTGGAACGCGCGCTCGCGGCCTGCACCTCATCGCGTGAGCGCCGCCATCGCGCCGAGTTCGCCCTGGCCCTCTACCTCGTTGGTGCCTGGGACGAGGCGCGCGTGGTGATGACGGCGCAGGGCGGCAAGGTGCCGGTCGAACCGTGGTGCTACCTGGCCTATCGCGGCAGCAGCCTGCTCAGCGAAATGCTGGGCGGCACGCTGCGCTGTGCGGGCCTGGCCCACGACCGCATCTGCCGCGACCTCGGCCTGGACCCGCGCGAGGTCTGCGCATAGAGGCATCTCGCCGGGCATGGCCCGGCGCTACCGGTAGATCCACGCCATGCGTGGATGCCTGCCGCCGCGAAAGCCAAAAAAAAGCCCCGCAGTGCGGGGCTTTTTTCTTATCGCTTCATGGAACCGAAGAACTCGTCGTTGGACTTGGTGTTCTTCATCTTGTCCAGCAGGAATTCCATCGCGGCCATTTCATCCATCGGATGCAGCAGCTTGCGCAGGATCCAGATCTTCTGCAGCAGTTCCGGTTCGATCAGCAGGTCTTCGCGGCGGGTGCCCGAACGGTTGATGTCGATGGCCGGGAACACGCGCTTTTCAGCGATGCGACGGCTCAGGTGCACTTCGCTGTTGCCGGTGCCCTTGAACTCTTCGTAGATCACCTCGTCCATCTTCGAGCCGGTGTCGACCAGCGCGGTGGCGATGATGGTCAGGCTGCCGCCTTCTTCCACGTTGCGCGCGGCACCGAAGAAGCGCTTCGGGCGGTGCAGGGCGTTGGCGTCCACGCCGCCGGTCAGCACCTTGCCCGAGCTCGGCACCACGTTGTTGTAGGCGCGGGCCAGGCGGGTGATGGAGTCCAGCAGGATCACCACGTCCTTCTTGTGCTCGACCAGGCGCTTGGCGCGCTCGATGACCATTTCGGCCACCTGCACGTGGCGCGCGGCCGGCTCGTCGAAGGTCGAGCTGATGACCTCGCCGCGCACGGTGCGCTGCATTTCGGTCACTTCTTCCGGGCGCTCGTCGATCAGCAGCACGATCAGGTGCACGTCCGGGTGGTTGGTGGTGATGGCCGTGGCCACCTGCTGCATCATCATCGTCTTGCCGGCCTTCGGCTGGGAGACGATGAGCGAGCGCTGGCCCTTGCCCTGCGGCGCCATCAGGTCGAGGATGCGGCCGGTGATGTCTTCCGACGAACCGTTGCCGCGCTCCAGGGTGAAGCGGCGACGCGGGAACAGCGGGGTCAGGTTCTCGAACAGCACCTTGTTCTTCGACGCTTCGATCGGCTCACCGTTGATGGTGTCGACGATGTTCAGCGCGAAGTAGCGCTCGCCGTCCTTCGGGAAGCGGATGCGGCCGGAGATGTGGTCGCCGGTGCGCAGGTTGAAGCGGCGGATCTGGCTGGGCGAGATGTAGGTGTCGTCCGGGCCGGCCAGGTAGCTGGCCTCGGCCGCGCGCAGGAAGCCGAAGCCATCGGGCAGGATTTCCAGCACGCCGTCGGCGGCGACGCCGTCACCGTGGCGGGTCAGCACCTTCAGCAGGGCGAAGATGACGTCCTGCTTGCGGGCGCGGGCGACGCCTTCGGAGATCTGCAGCTGCTCGGCGATTTCCAGCAGCTTCTGCGCCGGCATGCGCTTGAGGTCGCTCAGCGAGTAGACCGGGAAGCCTTCCGGCACGTTGGCGTGCGGGCGCGGCACGAAGGGCTGCTGCTCGCCACCGTCCTGCGGCATGCCGTCATCGCGGCCACGGCCACCACGGTCGCGGTCGCGACGGTTGCGGAAGCGGTCGCGGCGGTTGCCCTGGCCCTGCTGGCCGTTCTGGCCACCGTGGTTGTAGGGATTGTTGTTCTGGCCCTGGTTCTGGCCGCCACCCTGACCACCCTGGTGGTTCTGCTGGCGGGGCTGGCCGGATTCGCGGCCTTCGCCGCCATCACCGCCGCCGGAGGCGGGGGCTTCAGCAGCGGGCGCGCTCGGCGCGGGGGCGGCTGCGGCCGGAGCCGGCGCTTCGGCCGCGGGTGCCAGCGGCAGGGTCGGCTGCGCGGGCGCAGCGCTGGTTTCGGCGGCGGCCGGAGCGGCTGCCTTGCTCACGCGGGGCTTGCGCACGCGCTTTTCGGCGGGCGCATCGGCGCTGCCGGTTTCGGGAGTGTTATCGGACAAGAGCGTTATTCCTCGCTTGAAGGTGCGAGCGCCCGGCTGGGGCGGCGAACGTTGGGAATGGGTCTGGAAGAAACTGCGTCCAGAGGGTGCGGCACGCGAACGCGGCCGGATATGCCGACACTATCATCGGCCAGCGGCGCCGTGCAAGGGTCACCGGGTATTGCATTCATGCGGGCGCCGGGCGCCCAGCGGCAGCCGCGGTCAGCGGCTGCCGTGGAACAGCAGGATCAGGCCAGGGCCTTGTCCAGCAGGCCGGCCAGCTGGGCCTTGCCCACCGCACCGATCTGCTCGCCGACCTTTTCGCCGTCCTTGAAGACGACCAGGTACGGGATCGAACGCACGTGGTACTTGGCGGCCAGCGCGCGGTTGTTGTCGACGTTGACCTTGGCGATCTTGGCGCGGCCCTGGTAGGCGTCGGCCAGTTCGTCCAGCGCGGGGGCGATCATCTTGCAGGGGCCGCACCACTCTGCCCAGAAATCGACCAGCACCGGTTCCTTGGAATTCAGCACGGCGCTATCAAAGTCGGCATCGCCGACGTGTACAACCTTGTCGCTCATCTTGGTTTCTCGTCTTGGATTGCACCCGGCCAGGCCGGAGGTGGGTGAACTGGGCCATGCCCGGTGGCGCGACCCTCGTCGTTGCCTCGCGGCGGTCTGCCGCGGTGCGTTCGGCGGGATGCCTGGACGCTCACGGCCGGCAGTGTACCCCTATCGCGCGGCGGGGACAGTTGCTGGCTGGAACCCAGCGTATCGTGATCGTGTCCCAGCCCGGTATGTGTCGGATTTCACTGTCCTCGAGGAGATGGGGGTGGCACCGGGGCAGGGCCAGTGGCCGGCGCAGGGCCGTTCAAGTGGCGTGTGGCTGGGTGAAGGCCCCGTGCGGGCGCGCCGTCTCCCGGTCCCATGAGACGGGCGGTTCCGGTTTGCCGGCCCGAGTGCGTTAAACTGGGGCATTGTGCGGCGTGCGGACCGGGTGGTCCCCGCCTGCCAACCCGCCGCAGGGGCCGCAGTTTGCGACGGTGCCCCTAGACGATGAAGTGCCAGCCGCCCCGTGGGCCGGCGGCCATACCAAGACGGACTCATGAGCGACAAACCGCTGACCGATTTGACCTTCTCCTCCTTCGAGCTGCATCCGGCCCTGCAGGCCGGCCTTGAAGGAGCCGGATTCACCCGCTGCACCCCGATCCAGGCGCTGACCCTGCCGGTCGCGCTGCCCGGCGGTGATGTTGCCGGCCAGGCGCAGACCGGCACCGGCAAGACGCTGGCCTTCCTGGTCGCTGTCGTGAACCGCCTGCTGACGCGTCCGGCACTGGCCGACCGCAAGCCGGAAGACCCGCGCGCCCTGATCCTCGCCCCGACCCGCGAACTGGCCATCCAGATCCACAAGGATGCGGTGAAGTTCGGTTCCGACCTGGGCCTGCGTTTCGCCCTGGTCTACGGCGGCGTCGATTACGACAAGCAGCGCGAACTGCTGCAGCAGGGCGTGGATGTGATCATCGCCACCCCGGGCCGCCTGATCGACTACGTGAAGCAGCACAAGGTGGTTTCGCTGCACGCCTGCGAGATCTGCGTGCTGGACGAAGCCGACCGCATGTTCGACCTGGGCTTCATCAAGGACATCCGCTTCCTGCTGCGCCGCATGCCCGAGCGCACCACCCGCCAGACCCTGCTGTTCAGCGCCACCCTCAGCCACCGCGTGCTGGAGCTGGCCTACGAGCACATGAACGAGCCGCAGAAGCTGGTGGTCGAAGCCGAGACCATCACCGCCGCGCGCGTGCGCCAGCGCATCTACTTCCCGGCCGATGACGAGAAGATCCCGCTGCTGCTGGGCCTGCTGTCGCGCAGCGAAGGCGCGCGCACCATGGTCTTCGTCAACACCAAGGTGTTCGTCGAGCGCGTGGCGCGTTCACTGGAAAAGGCCGGCTACCGCGTCGGCGTGCTGTCCGGCGACGTGCCGCAGAAGAAGCGCGAGAGCCTGCTCAACCGCTTCCAGAAGGGCCAGCTGGAAATCCTGGTGGCCACCGATGTGGCGGCCCGCGGCCTGCACATCGATGGCATCAAGTACGTCTACAACTACGACCTGCCGTTCGACGCCGAAGACTACGTGCACCGCATCGGCCGTACCGCGCGCCTGGGCGAAGAGGGTGATGCGATCAGCTTCGCCTGCGAGCGCTACGCGATGGGCCTGCCGGACATCGAGGCGTACATCGAGCAGAAGATCCCGTCCGAGCCGGTCACCAAGGAACTGATGACCTCGCTGCCGCGCCCGGAACGCCCGGCCCCGGCCGAAGGCGAGGAAGGCGACGACAACGAAAGCGTCGGCCAGATCTTCCGCGAAGCGCGCGAAGCCCGCGCCGCCGAGGAAGAGCGTCGTGGCGGTGGCCGCAGTGGTGGCCGTTCCGGCAGCGGCGGTGGTGGCCGTGGTGGTCGCGACGGTGAGCGCAGTGGCGAACGCCGCCCGCGTGGCCCGCGCAAGCCGCGCGTGGAAGGCGAGCAGGCTGCTGCGCCGGTCGCCGGTGCCGAAGGCGCCGCTGCCCAGGCTCCGCGTCCGCCGCGTCCGCCGCGCCCGCCGCGTGCCGAAGGCGCACCGGAAGGTGCCGCCGATGGCGAGCACAAGACGCGCAAGCGTCGTCGTCGTCGCCACGGCCGTCCGGTCGAAGGTGCCGAGGGCGCGCAGAACACCGCCGGCAATGGCGCCAGCCCGGTCACCCCGGTGCAGGTGGTGGCCAAGCCGGTGCGTACCGCCGCCGACACCGGTGATTCGTTCCTGACCCGTATCGGCCGCAAGATCCGCCGGATGCTGTCGGGCAGCTGATCGGTGTGCCGACCAACGGTCGGCACCCACCAAACCGACCGGTAGCGCCCGACCGTTGGTCGGGCGGCTTCAGGGGTGTGCCGACCAACGGTCGGCACCCACCGGACCGGAAGGTTTTCGCCGGGCATGGCCCGGCGCTACCGATCCGTCGCGCCGGTCCTGCATAATCGGGGCATGAGTGTCCTGCGCTTCGACAATGTCAGCAAACAGTACGCCGGTGGCCACGAAGCCCTGACCGATGTCAGCTTCGAAGTAGCCCCCGGCGAAATGCTGTTCGTCACCGGCCATTCCGGGGCGGGCAAAAGCACCCTGCTCAAGTTGATCCACCTGGACGAGCGGCCCAGCCGCGGCGCGGTGGTGTTCGACGAGCGCAACCTGCTGAAGGTGCGCGGCGGTGACATCCCGCGCCATCGGCGCGCGGTGGGCGCGGTCTACCAGGACCACCGCCTGCTGATGGACCGCTCCATCGCCGAGAACGTGGCGTTGCCGCTGATCCTGCGCGGCACCCGCCGCGGCGATATCGCCAAGCGCGTGCGCTCGGTGCTGGAACGCATGGGCCTGGGCCACCGCGAAAAGGCACTGCCCTCGCAGTTGTCGGCCGGTGAGCAGCAGCGCGTGGGCATCGCCCGCGCGATCGTCGGCGAACCCAAGCTGCTGGTGGCCGACGAGCCGACCGGCAACCTCGACCCGACCCTGGCGGCGGAGATCATGGCCCTGTTCGCCGAGCTGCCCTCGCGCGGCACCAGCGTGCTGGTGGTCAGCCACGACCTGCCGCTGCTGCGCCGCATGCGCAAGCGCGTGCTGATCCTCGACCATGGCCGGCTGGCGGACGACATCTCGCCGCAGGACCTGGCGGAGTAACGCATGGGCAAGAACGAAAACAGCGAAGCCGCCGCACCGTCGCGCCTGGGCGTGTGGTTCCACCACCACGCCCACAGCGTGGTGTTCAGCCTGGGCCGCGCCTGCCGCAAGCCGTGGGCCACCCTGCTGACGGTGATGGTCATGGCGCTGGCGCTGGCATTGCCGCTGGGGCTTTCCATCGCCCTGGACAACCTCAAGCAGTTCGCGGGCAGCGTGCAGCAGTCGCGCGACATCAACGTGTTCCTCAAGGCCGATGTCGATGGCCCCGGCGCGCTGCGCCTGGCGGGCGAGCTGCGCGACCGCCAGGACGTGGCCAACGTGACGGTGCGTACGCCCGAGCAGGGCCTGCAGGAACTGCGCGACGCCGGCCTCGGCGAGGCCATCGACGCACTCAACGACAACCCGCTGCCGTCGCTGCTGGTGGTGACCCCGGGCCAGGGCCAGGATGACGCCCGCCTGGCGCGCGCGCTGGAAAGCCTGCCCGGTGCCGACCTGGTGCAGCACGATGCCCTGTGGCGGCAGCGCCTGGATGCCTGGCTGGCCTTCGGTGCGCGCCTGGTGCAGGTGCTGTCGGCGCTGCTCGGTGCAGGTGCCGCGCTGGTGGTGGGCAATACCGTGCGCCTGGACATCCAGGCCCGCCGCGAGGAAATCGGCGTGCTGCAGCTGCTCGGCGCCAGCGATGGCTTCATCCGCCGCCCGTTCCTGTACCTGGGCGCCTGGTATGGCCTGGGCGCCGGTGCGGTCGCGCTGGCCCTGATCGGCGTCGCCGGTGCCGCCCTGCGCGCGCCGCTGGCCGAACTGTCGCGCAGCTACGGCAGCCCCTTCGTCCTGCACGGCCTGGACCTGCTGCATGGCAGCCTGGTGCTGCTCGGCACCCTGCTGCTGGGCTGGCTGGGTGCCTGGCTGGTGACCGGCCACTTCCTCCGCCAGACCCGCCCCACCGACACCTGAGACCGGCATGCAACCGCAAGCGTTGAAGCACCTTGAAGGGCCCGCGACGCGGGTGATGGTGGTCGATGGTTCCAAGCTGGTGCGCAGGCTGATCGCCGACGTCCTGCAGCGTGACCTGCCGGGCGTGGAGGTGATCGGCTGCGACAGCATCGAGGAAGCGCAGAAGGTGCTGGAGCAGGGTCCGGTGGACCTGGTGACCACCTCGCTGACCCTGCGCGATGGCGACGGCCTGGCGCTGGCCAAGCGCGTGCGCGAAGCCGCCGGCCAGGCCTACGTGCCGGTCATCGTGGTCTCCGGCGACGCGCAGCAGCACCTGGAACAGCGCCGCTTCACCGAGTACGTCACCGACTATTTCGACAAGGCGCTCGGCCACGAGGCGCTGGCGACCTTCATCCGCGGCTACGTGCAGCCGCAGACCATTCCCGGCGCGACCATCCTGTATGTCGAGGACAGCCGCGTGGTGGCCGAAGCGACCAAGCGCATGCTCGAGCGGCAGCAGCTGAACGTGATGCACGTGGTCAGCGCCGAGGAAGCCTTCACCCTGCTCACCGCCGAATCGCTGGGCCGCAGCCGCCACCGCATCGACCTGGTGCTGACCGACGTCACCCTGAAGGGTGAGCTGAGCGGCCGCGACGTGGTGCAGCGCGTGCGCGTGGATTTCGGCTACGGCAAGCGCCGCCTGCCGGTGCTGGTGATGACCGGTGACGGCAACCCGCACAACCAGACCGGGCTGCTGCAGGCCGGCGCCAACGATCTGGTGCTCAAGCCGATCGAGGAGCGCCTGCTGGTGACCAAGGTGCTGTTCCAGCTGCGGCTGGCGCGTTTGAACGATGGACCCCTGTTGCGATAGAAGTGGCGTGATGATGGATGACGTAGTGGATACCCCGGCGATCCAGCTGGAACCGAGCTGGAAGCAGCATGTCGGTGATTATCTGTTGCAGCCGCAGATGCGCGAGCTGTCCGCCTTCCTGCGCCAGCGCAAGGCTGCCGGTGCAGCGGTATTTCCGCCGGGCCCGCAGATCTTCGCCGCCTTCGACGCCACGCCCTTCGAGCAGGTGAAGGTGGTGATCCTGGGCCAGGATCCGTACCACGGCCGCGGCCAGGCCCACGGCCTGAGCTTCTCGGTGGCGCCGGGCGTGCCGGTGCCGCCGTCGCTGCTGAACATCTACAAGGAAATCGAGGGCGACCTCGGTATCGCCCGGCCCGACCACGGCTGCCTGGTGCCCTGGGCGCAGCGCGGCGTGCTGCTGCTCAACGCCGTGCTGACGGTGGAGGAGGGCCAGGCCGGTGCCCACCAGGGGCGTGGCTGGGAAGGCTTCACCGACCACGTGGTGGACGTGCTCAACCGCGAGCGCGACGGCCTGGTGTTCATGCTCTGGGGCGCGTACGCGCAGAAGAAGGGCAAGGTGATCGACACCCGTCGCCACCGCGTGCTGAAGTCGCCGCATCCCTCGCCGCTGTCGGCGCACCGCGGCTTCCTCGGTTGCCACCACTTCTCGATGGCCAACGAGTACCTGCAGCGCCAGGGCCAGGCACCGATCGATTGGTCACTGCCACCACGCGCCAGTCTCTGACGGCGCGCGGGCCCGACCCTACTCGGTCAGCATTTCAATGATGGCGTGGGCGACCTGTCGCTTGCGTGGCGGCAGTCGCCGCAGCAGGGACAGGATCGCGCTTTCCTGCGGGCTGCGTGCCGGGTCGATTGCGACAGATTCCGGAGCGACCAGCTCGCCGTCCTCGGGACGTCCGGGGCCGCGACCGGTGGCGAGCCACTCAAAATGGACCTGCGTCACAATCGCGATTTTCGAGAGATGCTGCACACTGGGAACGGTACCGCCGTCACGTTCCCACTGAGCCACGGCGCTGCGGCGAACCCCGCAATGCAACGCCAACTGCGTTTGAGAAAGGCCAGCCGTTAGTCGGGCCCGGCGGATTCTGTCGCACATCGCCTGCATATTTCACCCCCTCTCCATGTTCGGTAAGCGCTGCTTCCCTGACAGCAATACTTTTTCTGCGTGTACAGAATTGCTGTCCCTTTCTGCACTTCAAGAGGCTTGCGCGTCGTTCCTGCGCGCCAGCAAGCGCCTCTTCCCCCCGATTTCACGCCGTCTTGTTTGACGGCCTTTCGTTGCCCCGGATTAATCGAACCGAACCGGAAATGAACGCAGTCCCACGCAGGGAGCGACACCGGCGGAGCGATTACTCCAGGACGACGCGCTGATCACGTCGCCACGGCGTGCCTCTGCCAAAAATCGGCGGAGAACGATGCATGGTTAATGTGAAGGGCGTGAAAGCATCGTCATTGCGCTGGCAGGCGCTGGTGATGCTTGTGGTGCTGGCAGTGCTCTCCTGCCTGGGCCGCGCACAGGCCCAGTCCGCCTGCACCGCCGGGGCCTGCGTCAGCGCTGGACCGCGCCTGGTGTCGGTCGATTCCACCCAGAGCCCCATCCTCAACCTGCTGTTCAGCGCACTGCTGCCGGGCACCAGTCTCACGCTCAGCGTCGCCGACTGGAACAGCCTGGCGGGCGCCAACGTCAACCTCAATGCACTGCTGACCCAGCTCAATGGCGGCGTCACCGTCAGCGACCCCAGCCAGGTGCTCAACACCAACATCACCCTGGGCCAGCTGCGTGCGGCGATGGTGCAGGTGCTGCAGGCCGACGGCCAGACCGCTGCGGCAAACGTACTGAACGTGCTGCCGCTGGGCGTGGCCGGCACCTCCGGCAGCATCCGCCTGGCCGACATCCTGCAGGTCGCATTGCCGACCGGTTCGCTGGCCACGGTGCGCCTGAACGTGCTCGACCTGCTGACCGGCGGCGTGCAGCTCTACAACTTCCGCAACGTGCTGACCACGCCGACGCCGATCACGGTGAACACTGCGGCACTCGGTCTGAACGGCGTGGCCAACGTGCGCCTGTGGGCGCAGGTGATCGAACCGCCGAGCTACAACTGCGGCACGGTGGGCGCGGCATTCCACAGCGCGGCCATCCGCATCAAGCTCGACCTGGACCTGGTGCAGGGCCTGAACACCGGCACCCTGACCGCTGCGTTGAATGGCCTCAACCTGCTCGGCGTCTCGCTGTCCAACACCAGCATCAGCGCAGACGTGCTGCACCTGCAGGTCTACGCCGATGTCGCACGCGCCGAAGGGTCGATCTCGGCGGTGAACCTGGTCGGCAACGCGGTGACCCTGCAGGCGCGCCCGGGCCTGGTCAACCTGTATGTCGGCCAGATCAGCGATGCCACCTTCTTCAACCGCAGCACGGTGCTGACCGAAACGGCGCTGACCACCGCTACCCTGACCAACCTCAGCGTGAAGGTGCGGGTGGGCGTGACCCTGCTGGGCGCCACGGTGCCGGTGGCCGACATCACCATCCCGATCGCGGTGGGCATCCGTGGCTTTGCCACGGCGACACCGGGCCTGCAGAGCGCAAGTTTCACCGGGCCGTACCCACAGACACGCACGCTCACCGCCGGCACGGTCAGCGCGGCCACGCTGGTCTCCACGCTGGTCAACTCACTCAACATCCAGCTCATCAGTGGCAATCCACAGGTAACCCTGCTGGGCTCGTTGTCGCTGCCACTGCCGGTGGCGGACCTGGTCAACGGTATCGTCAACACGCTGCTGACGCCGGTGCGCACGCTGGTCAATGCGGTGGTGACGCCGGTGCTGACCGCGGTGCTCGGCGGCGTGGTCGACAACCTGCTGGCCCTGCTCGGCATCCGCGTGGGTCAGGCGGTGTTCACCGTGGAAGGCGTGACCCAGGCCTGCGCCGCCACCCTGCAGCTGGTGAAGGACCTGCAGCCGACCAGCGACACCGGCCGCTTCAACCTGTCCATCACCTACAACGGCAGCACGGTGGGCTCGGCCAGCAACGTCGGCAACAACGGCGCCACAGCGGCGATCATCACCGTGCCTGGTGGCAGCTATGCGCTGGCCGAGGCGGCGGCGGCCGGTACCACGCTGACCCGCTATGCCAGCACCTGGCAGTGCACCGACCAGAACAACACCGTGGTGTCGTCCGGCAGCGGCGGCAGCTTCACCCTGCAGGCGCCGGCGATGACCGCCACCGCCACCACCCTGGTGTGCCGCATCACCAACCGCACGCGCCAGGCCGATCTGTCGATCACCAAGAGCGATGGCAGTGGCACCTATACGCCCGGCGGCACGGCGACCTACACGCTGCAGGTGGTCAACAACGGGCCCGATGCGGTGACCAATGCGACGGTCACCGACACCCTGCCCAACGGCACCACCCTGCGCGGCGCGTGGACGTGCAGCGCGACCAGCGGCAGTACCTGCGCGGCGGCCAGCGGCGGCGCGGCAGGCGGCAATGCGGTGAACGTGGGCGTGAACCTGGTCAACGGTGGCCAGGCAACGATCAGCGTGCCGGTCAGCTTCAGCAACAACCCGGGCGCCTACTAGCGCGCGGTGCAGTGCAGTGCGCGCGGGGAATGCCCTGCGCGGGGGAAGGACAGGACCACCGATGCCGGATGCCTGGAACAGGCGACGGCGTGCATTCGAGGACGGACGCATGGCAGCAGTGGGCAGGCAGGGCAGGGCAGGCAGGGCTTCGGCCGGCATCGCGCATGCCATGGCCGTGCTGGCATTGCTGCTGCCTCCGCCGCTGCTGGCGCAGAGCTACCCGAACCCGTTGAACAACACCGCCACGGTGACCGCACCGACCGACGTGGCCGACCCCACGCCGGGCAACAACAGCGCCACCGATACCAACGCCCTGGCCCTGCAGGCGCAGCTGAGCGTGAGCAAGACCCTGGTCAGCGCCAGCCCGGTGGCCGCAGGCGGGCCGGTGCAGTACCGCATCCAGGTGAACAACGCGGGGCCATCGGCGGCCAGCGGCGTGGGCGTGGTCGATACGGTGTCCTCGCTGCTGACCAACGTGGCCTGGACCTGCCAGCCGACCACGGCGGCGTCGTCCTGTGCGCAGCCCAGCGGCAGCGGCAACGCGGTGAACGTGCTGGTCAGCGTGGGCGTGGGTGACAGCGTGGTGCTGCTGGTGAACGGCACGGCGCCGGCCGCAACCCCGGCCACGGTGCCGGCCAACAGCGTGTCGCTGGTGCTGCCGTCGGGTACCACCGACCCGACCCCGGGCGACAACACCGCCACCACACCGGCCGTGCCGGTGCAGGCCAACGCGCTGGTCGCGGCCAACGACAGCTTCACCACGCCCGTTTCCTCCACCACCGGTGGCAGCACGCCGACGGTGCTGGGCAACGACACCTTGAACGGCCAGCCGGTGGTCGGCGGCAACCTGATCATTTCGCTGCAGAACGCGCCGGCGGGCTTCACCATCAACAGCGCGGGCGTCATCGCGGTGCCGGCCGGTGCCGCGGCAGGCGCAACGTCGATCGGCTACCAGATCTGCGAGAACGCCTCGCCGACCAACTGCGCCACCGCCACCGCGAGCCTGGTCATCGCGCCGACGGCCGTGGCTGACAGCTACAACGTGAACGCGGGCACGCCATCGCTCACCGGCAACCTCGCCGCCAACGACAACGCGCCGGCCGGCGCCACCTACAGCCAGACCGGTACGCCGGTGGCCGGTGCAACCATCAGCAGCACCGGCACGCTGACCTACGCACCGGCCGGCAACATCGTCCAGCCCGTGCAGATCAACTACCAGGTGTGCCTGCCTGCGCCGAATGGCAGCGTCTGTTCGACGGCGATCGCATCGGTGGTGGTCGATGCCAACGTGCTGGTGGCCAACGACGATACCTTCGCCGCGCCGCTGCTGCCGGGCGCGGGTGGCACCACGCCCAGCGTGCTGGGCAACGACACCTTCGACACCGCCCCGGTCACGCCGGCGCAGGTGACGCTGAGCCTGGTCGGTGCGCCCAGCGGCTTCTCGATCAACCCCAACGGCACCATCGTCGTGCCGGCCAGCGCTGCCGCCGGTCCGTGGGCGTTGACGTACCAGATGTGCGATGCCAACGCGGCCACCAACTGCGCGACGGCCACTGCCAACCTGGTGGTCAGCCCGGATGCGGTGGACGATGCGGTCAGCACCCCGGGCGGGGGTCGCCCGGTGACCGGCACCCTGTCCGGCAATGACAACTTCGCCAGCGGCTCGGTCTTCACTCTGGGCACCCAGGCCACCCGCGGCACGGCCGTGGTCAACGCCGATGGCACCTTCACCTACACGCCGGCCAACGCCAACACCGGGCCGGATACCTTCACCTACCAGCTCTGCCTGCCGGCACCGAACGCCACCGTCTGCGATACCGCCACGGTGACCGTGAGCGTGGCTGCCAACCAGCTGGCCGCCGCCGACGACCTGTTCGCCACGCCGCTGCAGCCGGGCACCACCACCACCATCAGCCTGCTCGGCAACGACACCCTCAACGGCACGGCGGTGGCCCCGGCGGGCGTCAGCCTGGCACTGAACGGTGCACCGGCCAGCATCACCGCCAACGCTGCCGGCCAGCTGCAGGTGGCCACCGGTGCCGCAGCGGGCGCCTATGCCTTCACCTACCAGATCTGCGAACTGCCGGGCGGCACCAACTGCGCCACCGCCAACGTGCAGCTGGTCATCGCCCCCGATGCGGTGGACGACAGCTTTGCCGCGACCGCGGGCGTAGCTCTGGGCGGCTCCGTAGCCGGCAATGACAACGTGCCTGCGGGTTCGCAGTTCAGCCTGCTGGCTGGCGCCGCGCACGGCACGGTCAGCGTCGCTGCCGATGGCGGCTTCAGCTACACCGCGCAGGGCACGTATTCGGGCGCGGACAGCTTCCGCTACCAGGTCTGCCTGCCGGCGCCCAATGGCGGCATCTGCGATGCAGCCACGGTGACGTTGAACGTGGCGGTCGCCGCCGTGGTGGCGGGCAATGACGACTTCACCGCCGCGCCGGTGCCCGGCACCGGCGGCACCACCGCCAGCGTGCTGGCCAACGACACGCTCAACGGTGTGGCGATCGACGCAGCGCAGGCCACCCTGTCGCTGATCAACGCGCCGCCGGCCGGCTTCACGCTGGCACCCACCGGCGAACTGCAGGTACCGGCGGGTGCTCCGGCCGGACCGCTGAGCCTGACCTACCAGCTGTGCCAGGCCGGCACCAGCAACTGCGCCACCGCCACCATCGCCGTGGTCATCGCGCCGCAGGCCGTGGCCGACAGCTTCAGCACCCAGGTGGGTCGCGCGGTCAGCGGCAATGTGTCGGTGAACGACCGCGTCGCTGCCGGCAGCACCTATGCCGTCACCGGCACCGCGCCGCAGGGGCTGGTGTTCAACGCCGATGGCAGCTTCACCTACACGCCGCCGGCGCAGTTCACCGGCACCACCACCTTCAGCTACCAGGCCTGCCTGGCCGCGCCGTTCAACACCGTCTGCAGCACCGCCACGGCCACCCTCAACGTCAACGCCGGCACGCTGGTCGCCAATGACGATGACTTCCGCGGCAGCCTGCTGAATCCGGCCACCGGTGGCACCACCATCAGCGTGCTGGCCAACGACACCATCAACGGTGCGATTCCGCCGGCCCCGGCCGAAGTCATCCTGAGCCTGCTGGGTGCGCCCAGCGGCTACGTGCTCAACCCCAACGGCACCATCTCGGTGCCCGGTGGCGCCGCTGCGGGTGCGGTGAACTTCGGCTACCGCCTGTGCGAGGCCGAGTTGCCGACCAACTGCGATGACGGTGCGGTGCAGCTGCTGCTGGCACCGGTGGCGGTGAATGACAACGTCAGCACCGCAGTGGGCGTGCCGGTCAGCGGCAATGTCGGCAGCAACGACAATGTCCCCGCCGGTGCCACCTTCAGCGTTACCGGCACCGCGCCGGCAGGCCTGGTGCTGGATGCTGGCGGTGCGTTCACCTACACGCCGCCGGCCGGCACCCAGGGCATCGTCACCTTCGCCTACCAGGCCTGCCTGCCGGCGCCGAACGGCACGGTGTGCGCGGGCGCGACGGTTACCCTCAACGTCAACGCCGGCACCCTGGTCGCCGGTGATGATGACTTCCGTGCCACGCCGATCGGTGCCGGTGGTGGCAGCACGCTGTCGGTGCTGCTCAATGACAGCCTCAACGGTACCCAGCCGCCGGCGTCGGCCGATGTGCTGCTGAGCCTGGTCGGTGCGCCGTCGGGCTTTACGCTGGATGCCAGCGGGGTGTTGAACGTCGATGCGGGCGTGCCGTCGGGCGCGCTGACGCTGACCTACCAGCTGTGCGAAACCGCGCTGCCGAGCAACTGCGATTCGGCGCAGATCCGCCTGGTGGTGTCGCCCACCGCCGTGGCCGACGTGTTCTCCACGCCGGCCGGGCAGCTGCTGTCGGGCAGCGTGGCCAGCAATGACAATGCGCCGGTGGGTGCAGTGTTCACGGTGTCGGGCACCACGCCGGACGGCCTGCAGCTGGGCCGCGACGGCACCTTCCAGTACACGCCGCCGGCCGGTTTCACCGGGCCGGTGAGCTTCAGTTACCAGGCCTGCCTGCCGGCACCGGACGGCGCGCTGTGCAGCACGGCCGGGGCGACCATCAACGTCAACGCCGGCACCCTGATGGCGATGGACGACGACTTCAGCGCGACGCCGCTGGCGCCGGGCGCGACCAGCAGTACCAGCGTGCTGGTCAATGACAGCCTCAATGGCAGCGTGCCGCCGCCGGCCGGCAGCGTCACCCTGGCCCTGGTGGGCGCGCCGTCGGGCTATGCGCTGACCACGGCCGGCCTGCTGCAGGTGCCCGCCAGCGCCGCCGCCGGCGCCACGGTGCTGAGCTACCAGATCTGCGAAACCGCTGCGCCCAGCAACTGCGCCAGTGCCAGTATCCGCCTGGTGGTGACGCCGTCGGCGCAGAACGACAGCTATTCCACTGCCGCCGGCCAGCCGTTGAACGGCAGTGTCGGTGACAACGACAACGTGCCGGCCGGTGCGGTGTTCACGATCGTCGGCGCCACCCCGGCCGGCCTGAGCTTCGGCGGCGGTGGCAGCTTCACCTACCTGCCGCCGGTCAACGCGACCAGCCCGATCACCTTCACCTACCAGGCCTGCCTGCCGGCACCGAACACCGCGCTGTGCGCCACCGCCACGGCCAGTATCACCATCACGGTCGGCAGCCTGGCAGCCAACAACGATGATTTCAGCAGCGCGCCGATCAATCCGGTGACTGGTGGCAGCACGCCGTCGGTGCTGCTCAACGATGCACTGAATGGCAGCACGCCGCCGGCCGCCGCCGAGGTGCTGCTGAGCCTGGCCGGTGCACCGGCCGGCATCAGCCTCAACCCGGATGGCACCGTGAGCGTTGCCGCAGGCGTGCCGGCCGGTGGCCGCACGCTGACCTACCAGCTGTGCGAAGCCGCAGCGCCGGGCAACTGCGCCACTGCCACGCTGCGCCTGGTGGTGGCACCGTCGGCCGTCGACGATGCGCTGTCCACGCCGGCCGGCGTGGACCTGGCCAGTTCGGTGGCGGGCAACGACAACGTCGGCAGCGGCGCGCAGTTCAGCGTGGTCGGCACCCCGCCGCCCGGGCTGCAGTTCAACACCGATGGCAGCTTCATCTTCGCCCCGGCGACGGGCTTCAGCGGTGCGGTCACCTTCAGCTACCAGGTGTGCCTGGCCGCGCCCGACAGCGGCGCCTGCGCCACTGCCACCGCCACCCTCAACGTCAACAGCGGCACCCTGGTCGCGGTGGATGACACCATCACCGCACCGGTTGCTGCTGGCAGTGCCACGTCCAGCGTGCTGGGCAACGACACGCTCAACGGCGCGACGCCGGCGGCGGACGAGGTGGTGCTCAGCCTGGTCGGTGCGCCGTCCGGTTCCTCGATTGCCGCCGATGGCACGATCGCCGTGGCCACCGGTACCGCATCGGGCGCCATCTCGCTGACCTACCAGGTCTGCGAAGCGGCGGCCACGACCAACTGCGCCACTGCCAACGTGGCCTTGGTGGTCGCACCGGCGCCGGCCAACGATGCCTTCGCCGTGCAGGCGGGCCTGTCGGTCACCGCCAACGTGGCCAGCAATGACGGCATGCCGGTGGGCTCGACCTTCGCCGTGCAGGGCACGCCGCCGGCCGGCGTGACCTTCAACGCCGATGGCAGCTTCACCTATGCGCCGCCGGCGGGTACCACCAGCCCGACCAGCTTCGTCTACCAGGCCTGCCTGCCTGCGCCGAACAGCGCGGTATGCGCGACCGCCACGGCGACACTGAACATCAACAACGGTGCCCTGCTGGCCAACAACGACAGCTTCGGTGCAATCGCGCCGGGTGGCACCACGGCCAGCGTGCTGGCCAACGACACCCTCAATGGCGTCAGCCCGCCGGCACCGACCAACGTGGCGCTTACGCTGGTGGGCGCACCGGCCGGTTTCAGCATCAGCCCCACCGGCACGGTGTCGGTGCCGGCCGATGCGGCCAGTGGCGCCACCACGTTGACCTACCAGGTGTGCGAAACGGCGGCGGCCAACAACTGCGCCACCGCCAGCATCGCACTGGTGGTGCGGCCGACGCCGCAGAACGACACCCTCAGCGTGCAGGCCGGCCAGGCCAATACCGGCAACGTCGCCGGCAATGACGCGATGCCCGCCGGTTCCACCTGGAACGTGCCGTCGCCGCCGCAGGGCCTGGTGTTCAATGCCAATGGCAGCTTCACCTACACCCCGCCGGCGGGCACCCTGGGCCCGGTCACCTTCAGCTACCAGGCCTGCCTGCCCGCGCCGGATGCCGCGGTGTGCGGCACCGCCACGGCAACCCTCACCATTGCCGTCAGTGCGATCGTCGCCACCGACGATGCGTTCGCCGCGCCGCTGACGGCCGGCTCGGTGACGCCCAGCGTGCTGGCCAACGACGTCCTCAACGGCGTTACCCCGCCGCCGTCGGCGGCCGTGCAGCTGCTGCTGGTGGCGCCGCCGGCCGGCTTCATCATCAACAACGATGGCAGCGTGCAGATTCCGGCCAGCGCGCCGGCCGGCGCCACCACGCTGACCTACCAGCTGTGCGAGACCGCATCGCCGACCAACTGCGCCACCGCGGCCATCACCTTCGTGGTGACCCCGGCGCCACAGGCCGATGCGTTCGCGGTGCAGGCCGGTGCCAGCCTGACCGGTGCCAGCGTGGCCACCAACGACAACCTGCCGGCGGGCTCCAGCTGGGCCGTGCAGGGCACCCCGCCGGCCGGGCTGGCGTTCACTGCCGATGGCAGCTTCAACTACACGCCGCCGGTGGGCACCCTCGGGGCGGTCACCTTCACCTACCAGGCCTGCCTGCCGGCGCCCAACACGGCGGTGTGCAGCACCGCTACGGCCACCATCAACGTCAACACCGGCACCCTGGCCGCCGCCAACGACAGCTTCAGCGGCATCGCGGCGGGCGGCACCACGGCCAGCGTGCTGGCCAACGACAGCCTCAACGGCACGTCGCCGGTGGCCGCCAGCGTGCAGCTCAGCCTGGTCGGCGCGCCGGCCGGCTTCGCCATCAATCCCGACGGCACCATCGCCGTGCCGGGTGGCGTGCTGTCCGGCGCCACCACGCTGACCTACCAGATCTGCGAAGCTGCCGCACCGAGCAACTGCGACACCGCTACGGTGGCGCTGGTGATCACCCCCTCGCCGCAGGCCGATGCCTATTCGGTGCTGGCGGCGGGCACGATCAGCAACGGCAACGTGGCCGCCAACGACAACCTGCCCACCGGCTCGCAGTTCTCGGTGCAGGGCACCGTGCCGCCCGGCCTGTCCTTCAACAACGATGGCAGCTTCACCTACACGGCGCCGGCCAATACGCCCAGCCCGGTGACCTTCACCTACCAGGCCTGCCTGCCTGCGCCGGATGTGGCGTTGTGCGGCACGGCCACGGTGACGCTCAACATCAACGACGGCACGCTGGCGGCGACCGATGACAGCTTCACCGTCGCGCCGGGCGGCAGCACCGATACCAGCGTGCTGGCCAACGATGCGCTCAACAACGTCTCGCCGCCGGCCGCCGGTACGGTGCTGGTGAGCCTGGTCGGCGCGCCGGCCGGTTTCGTGCTCGCAGCCGATGGCGTGCTGACCGTGCCTGCCGGCATCGTGTCCGGCCCGCTGACCCTGACCTACCAGGCCTGCGAAGCGGCGTCGGCCGGCAACTGCGACACTGCCAGCATCGCGCTGGTGATCCTGCCGGAACCGCAGGCCGATGTGTTCGGCGTGCAGGCCGGGCAGGTGCTGTCGGCCAGCGTGGCCGGCAACGACAACATGCCGGCCGGTTCCAGCTGGACGGTGCAGGGCGCCACGCCGGCCGGCCTGGTGTTCAACACCGATGGCAGCTTCAGCTACACGCCGCCGAGCGGCGTCACCGGCGCGGTCACCTTCCTCTACCAGGCCTGCCTGGCCGCACCGAATGCCGCGAACTGCGCCACCGCGCAGGCCACGCTGAACGTCAGCAACGGCACCCTGCTGGCCGGTGACGACACGCTGGCCGGCATTGCCCCGGGCGGCACGTCCGCCGCCAGTGTGCTGGCCAACGATTCGCTCAACGGCGTCAGCCCGCCTGCGCCGGGCGACGTGGTGCTGAGCCTGGTCGGTGCACCGGCCGCGTTCACCCTCAATCCGAACGGCACCATCACCGCGGGCAGCGGTGCGATGTCCGGCCCGACCACGCTGACCTACCAGATCTGCGAAGCCGTGGCGCCGGGCAACTGCGCCAATGCCAGCGTCACCGTGGTGGTCAACCCGGCACCGCAGGATGATGCCGCCGCCGTGCAGGTGGGGCAGAGCCTCAGCGCCAGCGTGGCCAGCAACGACAACATGCCGGCCGGTTCCAGCTGGAGCCTGCCGGGCACGCCGCCGGCCGGTTTCAGCTTCAACGCCGATGGCAGCTACACCTATGCGCCGCCGGCCGGGACCAGCGGTCCGGTGGTGGTGGCCTACCAGGCCTGCCTGCCGGCACCCAACGCCAACCTGTGCGGCACCGCCACGCTCACCCTCAACATCAACAACGGCGCGCTGGTTGCCGCCGATGACACCCTGTCCGGGGTGGTCGCCGGCAGCACCTCCAGCACCAGCGTGCTGGCCAATGATTCGCTCAATGGTGTGTCGCCGCCGGCCGATGCCACGGTGGTGCTGAGCCTGGTCGGTGCGCCGGCCGGCTATGCGATCACTCCGCAGGGCACGATCAGCGTGCCGTCCAGCGCGGTCTCCGGCCCGGTCACCCTGACCTACCAGATCTGCGAAGCCGCTGCGGCCAACAACTGCGACACCGCCAGCGTCACCGTGGTGGTCCGTCCGTCGCCGCAGCCGGATGCCTTCGCCGTGCAGGTCGGGCAGACGCTGTCGGACAGCGTGGCGGGCAACGACAACGTGCCGCCGGGTGCGCAGTACAGCGTGCAGGGCACCGCGCCGGATGGCCTGGTGATGACCGCCACCGGTGCCTTCACCTACACGCCGCCGGCGGGTCGCCTGGGCGTGGTCACCTTCGATTACCAGGTCTGCCTGCCTGCGCCGAACGCGGCAGTCTGTGGCGTCACGACCGCCACCCTCACGATCAACAACGGCACCCTCGTGGCCGGCGACGACAGCTTCAGCAACATCGCGCCGGGCAGCACCGTGGGCACCAGCGTGCTGGCCAACGATTCGCTCAACGGCGTGTCGCCGCCGGCTGCCGGTACGGTGACGCTGGCCCTGGTCGGGGCACCGGCCGGCTTCTCGATCAGTGCCGATGGCCTGGTCACCGTGGGCACCGGCGTGCAGTCCGGCCCGACCACGCTGACCTACCGGATCTGCGAGGCCGCCTCGCCGGCCAACTGCGACACCGCCAGCGTGCTGGTGGTGGTCAGCCCGGCGCCCCAGCCGGATGCCTTCGCCGTGCAGGCCGGGCAGACGCTGGCCAACAGCGTGGCCGGCAACGACAACATGCCGGTGGGTTCCACCTGGAGCGTGCAGGGCACCGCACCGGCCGGGCTGACCTTCGACGCCAATGGCAGCTTCACCTATGCACCGCCGGCCGGCACCGCCGGGCCGATCACGGTGACCTACCAGGCCTGCCTGCCGGCACCCAACGCGGCACTGTGCGGCACCACCACGTTCACCCTCAACATCAACAACGGTGACCTGGTGGCTGGCGATGACGTCATCACCGGCGTGGTTGCCGGTGGCACGTCGGCCGCCAGCGTGCTGGCCAATGACCGCCTCAATGGCGCCAGCCCGGCCCCGGCAGCCGATGTGCGGCTGTCGCTGGTGGGCGCACCGGCCGGCTTCACCCTCAACCCGGATGGCACGATCAGTGTCGGCAGCGGCGTGCTGGCCGGTTCCACCACGCTGCGCTACCAGCTGTGCGAAGCGGCGGCGGCCAACAACTGCGATACCGCCAGTGTCACCGTGGTGGTCAGCCCGACGCCGCAGGCCGATGCGTTCTCGGTGCAGGCCGGCCAGCAGCTGGTCAACACCGTGGCCGGCAACGACAACATGCCGGCCGGTTCGACCTGGAGCCTGCAGGGCACGGCGCCGGCCGGCCTGGTCTTCAACGCCGATGGCAGCTTCAGCTACACGCCGCCGGCCGGCACCCTCGGTGCCGTGAGCTTCAGCTACCAGGCCTGCCTGCCGGCGCCGAACGGCAGCGTCTGCGGCACCGCGACGGTCACCCTCAACGTCAACACCGGCACGCTGCTGGCCGGCGATGACAGCTTCAGCAACATCGCCCCGGGCACGGCTACGCCCAGCGTGCTCGGCAACGACTCGCTCAATGGCGTGACGCCGCCGCCGGCTGCCTCGATGTCGCTGAGCCTGGTGGGTGCGCCCACCGGCTTCGGCATCAATCCCAATGGCACGATCAGCGTCGGCAGCGGCGTGGTGTCGGGCAGCACCACGCTGACCTACCAGATCTGCGAAGTGGCCGCGTCCAGCAACTGCGCCACCGCCAGCGTCAACGTGGTGGTGAGCCCGGCACCGCAGGCCGATGCCTTCAGCGTGCAGGCAGGGCAGTCGGTGAACAACAACGTGGCCGGCAATGACAACATGCCGGCCGGCTCGACCTGGAGCGTGCAGGGCACGGCGCCGGCGGGCCTTGTGTTCAACAGCGACGGCAGCTTCAGCTACGCGCCGCCGTCGGGCACGACCGGCCCGGTCAGCTTCACCTACCAGGCCTGCCTGCCAGCCCCGGATGCGGCGCTGTGCGGCACCGCGACGGTCACCCTCAATGTCAACAGCGGCACCCTGGTGGCGGGCAGCGACAGCTTCACCGGTATCGCCCCGGGCACCGCCACGCCCAGCGTGCTGGCCAACGATTCCCTCAATGGCGTGTCGCCGCCGGCCGCTGGCAGCGTCACCGTCAGCCTGGTCGGTGCACCGGCCGGCTTCACCATCGCCGCCGACGGCACGATCAGCGTCGGTACCGGCGTCACTGCAGGCACCACCACATTGACCTACCAGGTCTGCGAAGCGGCGGCCTCGAGCAACTGCGCCACCGCCACGGTGACCGTGGTGGTCAGCCCGACGCCGCAGCCCGATGCCTTCAGCGTGCAGGCCGGGCAGGTGCTCTCCAACACGGTGGCGGGCAACGACAGCATGCCGGCCGGCTCCAGCTTCAGCGTGCAGGGCGCGACGCCGGCCGGGCTGGTGTTCAACACCGACGGCAGCTTCACCTATGCGCCGCCTGCCGGCACCACCGGCGTGGTCGACTTCACCTACCAGGCCTGCCTGCCCGCACCGAACGCGGCCCTGTGCAACACCGCCACGGTCAGCTTCAACATCGGCACCGGCACGCTGCTGGCGGCCAATGACAGCTTCAGCGGCATCGCCCCGGGCGGTACCACGTCCAGCGTGCTGGCCAATGACTCGCTCAATGGCGTGTCGCCGCCGGCCGCCGGGACGGTGACCCTGGGCCTGGTGGGTGCGCCGGCCGGCTTCGCCATCAATGGCGATGGCACGATCAGCATCGGCGGTGGCGTCACCTCCGGGGCCACCACGCTGACCTACCGCGTGTGTGAAGCGGCAGCGCCCAGCAACTGCGCCACCGCCACGGTGAACGTGGTGGTCAGCCCCGTACCGCAGGCGGATGCGTTCAGCGTGCAGGCCGGGCAGACGGTGTCGAACTCGGTGGCCGGCAACGACAACCTGCCGGCCGGCTCGACCTGGAGCCTGCAGGGCACCGCGCCTGCAGGCCTGGTGTTCAACGCTGATGGCAGCTTCACCTACCAGCCGCCGGTGGGCACCACCGGTGCGGTCACCTTTACCTACCAGGCCTGCCTGCCGGCACCGGATGCGGCGCTGTGCGGCACCGCCACGGTCACCCTCAACGTCAACACCGGCACCCTGGTGGCCGGCGATGACAGCTTCCCCGGCATCGCTCCGGGCGGCACCACGCCCAGCGTGCTCGGCAACGACTCGCTCAATGGCGTCACCCCGCCGCCGGCGAACACGGTGACCCTGGGCCTGGTCGGCGCGCCGGCCGGCATCAGCATCAACCCCGATGGCACGATCAGCATCGGCAGCGGCGTGCCCTCCGGCCCGACCAGCATCACCTACCAGGTGTGCGAGGTGGCCGCGCCCAGCAACTGCGCCAACGCAACGGTGAGCGTGGTGGTCAGCCCGGCGCCGCAGCCGGATGCCTACAGCGTGCGCGCGGGCCAGGTGCTGTCGAACACGGTGGCGGGCAACGACAACATGCCGGCCGGTTCGACCTGGAGCGTGCAGGGCGCAACGCCGCCGGGCCTGGTGTTCAATGCCGATGGCAGCTTCACCTACACGCCGCCGGCCGGCACCCTCGGCGCGGTCACCTTCACCTACCAGGTGTGCCTGCCCGCACCGAATGCCGCGCAGTGCGGTACCGCGTCGGTCACCCTCAACGTCAACACCGGCACCCTGGTGGCGGGTGATGACAGCTTCAGCGGCATCGCCCCGGGCGGCACCACGCCCAGCGTGCTGGGCAACGACTCGCTCAACGGCACCTCGCCGCCGGCGGCCGGCACCGTCACCCTGACCCTGGTGGGCGCACCGGCCGGCTTCGGCATCAACCCGGACGGCACGATCAGCATCGGCACCGGCGTCACGTCCGGGCCGACCACGGTCACCTACCAGGTCTGCGAAGTGGCCGCGCCCGGCAACTGCGCCACCGCCAGCGTGACCGTGGTGGTCAGCCCCGCGCCGCAGCCGGACGCCTTCAACGTGCAGGCCGGGCAGACCCTGGCCAACAGCGTGGCCGGCAACGACAACATGCCGGCCGGTTCGGTGTGGAGCGTGCAGGGCACGGCCCCGGCGGGCCTGCTGTTCAACGCCGATGGCAGCTTCACCTACACGCCGCCGGCGGGCACCAGCGGGCCGGTCAGCTTCACCTACCAGGTCTGCCTGCCCGCGCCGAACGCGGCCCTGTGCAGCACGGCCACCGTCACCTTCAACGTGGGCGGCGCGGCCAACGTGGTGCTGGCGGTGAACGATGACTTCAGCAGCACGCCGGTCGATCCCTCGGTGGGCGGCACCATCGCCCGCTCGGTGCTGGACAACGACAGCTTCAACAACGTCTCGCCGCCGCCGGTGGGCAGCGTGGTGGCCAGCCTGACCGGCAGCACGCCGGGCTACACCATGAACAACCAGGGCCAGATCATGGTGGCCCCGGGCGTACAGGCCGGGCAGGTGCAGCTGGCCTACCAGCTGTGCGAGAACGGCGTGCCGACCAACTGCACCACCGCCATCGCCACCGTGCTGGTGCAGGGCCCGGTGGGCGCACTGCTGGCGGTGGATGACACGGGTGGCCCGGTCGGGCCGGAGGGGCGCACCCGCCTGCTCAACGTGTTCGCCAACGACACCTTCAACAGTGCCGCGCTCGACCCGGCCCAGGTCAACTTCGTGCCGGTGGCCACCAACGCCCTGGCCTTCAGCGCCGATGGCTGGGTGGACGTCGCTGCGGGCCTGGCACCGGGCAGCTACAGCACCACCTACACGCTGTGCCTGGTCAACCAGCCCACCGTCTGCGACGTCGGCACCGTCACCGTGACCGTCATTGCCGCCGAGCCGGGCGTGGTGGCCGAGGATGACCGCATCGACATGCCGCAGAACGGCGTGGTGGACATCGACGTGCTCGGCAACGACCGCGTGGATGGCACGCCGGTGGATCCGGCCACGGTCACTGTCACCATCACCGCGCCGCCGCCGTATGGCGATGCCACGGTGCTGCCGAACAAGCACATCCGCTTCGCGGTGCTGGCCAACTTCGCCGGTATCCAGAGCCTGGATTACCAGGTCTGCGATGTCGCCGATCCGTCGATGTGTGCCAGCGCATCGGTGGCCATCGTCGTCGAGCCGAACGTGCTGACCCTGGTCGATGACGCGGTGACTGCCGAAACCAGCGGCCCGCTGCTGATCAACGTGCTGGCCAACGACACCACCCGCAGCGCGCCGCTGGACCCGGCCTCGCTGCAGGTGGCGGCCGCGCCCGCGCATGGCACCGTGCAGTGCGCCAACGGGGTGTGCACGTACACGCCGGCCGCGGACTTCAGCGGTACCGACAGCTTCCGCTACCGCGTCTGCGACCTGAGCGTGCCGACCCCGTTGTGCGCCGAAGCCAACGTGGCGGTTACCGTGGCCGGCCAGCAGGCCGTGCTGCGCCTGACCAAGGTGGCCGCCAAGCGCAGTGCGCAGATCGGCGACCTGGTGCGCTACACCGTCACCATCGACAACGTGGGCGAGGTCGATGCCAACGGTGCCACGCTGCTGGATACGCTGCCGCCGGGCTTCACCTTCGTCAGCGGTGGCTTCGCGGTGCGCGATGCCGACAACGATGCGCGCACCAGTGGCGTGCAGCCGCTGCGCATCGACGGCATCGACGTGCCGGTGGGCGAGCGCGCCACGGTGGTGTACTACCTGCGCGTCGGCGCAGGCACCGGCACCGGCGTGCACACCAACCGCATCACCGCCATCGACGGGCAGAACCGCAGCATCGGCAACGTGGCCACGGCCGACGTCGATGTCAGCGTGGATCCGCTGCTGGATGAAAGCCTGATCATCGGCAGTGTGTTCGACGACCGCAACGGCAACGGCATCCAGGACGACGGCGAACGCGGCATCCCGGGCGTGCGCGTGGCGGCGGTGGAAGGCCTGCTGATGGAAACCGATGCCTTCGGGCGCTACCACCTGGTCGGCATCCCGGGCGGCGAAGCACGCGGCCGCAACTTCATCCTCAAGGTCGATCCGTCGACGCTGCCGGCCGGTGCGCGCTTCACCACGCCCAACCCGCTGGTACGGCGCATCACCCCCGGCCTGCCGGCGCGCTTCGACTTCGGCGTGCACATGCCCGACGGCGGACTGAGCCGCGAAGGTACGCCTGCCGCCGTGGTGCCACGCCCGGCGCGGGTGGAACTGGGCCAGGCGCTGTTCGCACCGGGCAGCGCCACGCTGGCCGCCGACCGCGCCAGCGTGCTGGACAAGGCCGCCCAGGCACTGCTGGCGCGCGGCGGTGGCCGCGTGCTGCTGGTCGCCACGGCGGGCGAGGAAGCCCTGGCCCAGCAGCGTGCGCAGGCGGTGCGTGGCGCACTGGCCAGCCGCCTGCCGGCCGACGTCGCCGCCGCCACCCGCATCGAGGTGCGTGGCGGCGATGGCCGCGTCCTGCAGCAACTGATGATCGAACCGCCCAGCGGGCCACCGCCGGCCGGCCCCAACAGCGGGGAGGGGCGCTGAGATGAAGACCCACCACCGGAGCCCTGCCCTGATCGTGCGAGCCCTGCTTCCCCATGCGATGTCCTGCAGCGTGTTCGCCCTGCTGCTGGCCGCCCCCCCGGTACTGGCCCAGCAGGCCGCGCCGATGGCATCCAGTGACGTGCGCTGCGAGGGTGACACCTGCCGCAGCGACGACGGCGAACTGCTGCGGATCGGTGATGACGCCGACACGCCGCTGCTGCCACTGCCGGGCCAAGCCGATCCGTCCGCCGCCGGCAGCGTGCCGCTGGCACCGGCGGTCACCCCGGACGTGTCCGCGCGCGGTGGCCAGTTCATGGCCGAGCTGCCCAACGGCGGCGTGGTGTGGGCCACCGAAGACCCGAGCATGGTGCCGCCCAGCCTGAGCGTGCAGGCTGCCGCCACCGTACCGTTCGAAAACGGCCGGGTGATCCGCCCGCTGCGCTTCCACAGCTACAACAACTACGCCTCCTTCATCGAGAAGCTGGAAGTCACCCTGTACCGCGGCACCGATACCGATCTGGTGACGCCGCTGGCGCGCATCGAGCTGCCGTCCGACTACGTGGGCGATGCCGAATGGGATGGCACCGTGCCGGAACAGTTCAAGCTGCGCACCGGCGATGAACTGATCTACGTGGCGCGCGCGTACGGCGCCGGCGGCTCGTTTGATGAAACGCAGATCCAGCGCATCCAGCTGGTCACCCCGGCCGACTTCGACCGTGGCCTGCAGGTGACCCGTGACAACGTGCAGAAGACCCTGGGCCAGGCGCTGGACGGGGCGAGCGCACAGGACCTGCAGGTCAGCAACAGCATCTACGGGCAGAGCATGCTGCGCCTGCAGAACATTCCCATCCACGGCTCGCGCGTGCGCCTGTACGGCCGCAACCTGGAACCCAACAGCCGGGTGCGCATCAACGGCCAGGATTTCCCGGTGGACCTGGAGCAGAAGTTCGCTGCCGAGTTCCTGGAGCCGGTCGGCCAGCACCGCTATGACGTGCGGGTGGAATCGCGCGATGCACCGTCCGCGCAGCGCCAGCTGGACGTGGACGTGACCGGCCGCTACCTGTTCCTGGTGGCCATTGCCGATGTCACCCTGTCGAAGAACAGTGCCAGCGGCAACGTGCAGCCGCTGGCCGCCGATGACCGCGACACCGATGGCTTCCTCAGCGAAGGCCGGCTGGCGTTCTACCTGAAGGGCAAGATGCGCGGCAAATACCTGGTGACGGCGCAGGCCGACACCCAGGACCGCGAACTGAAGTACCTGTTCCGCGATTTCAGCCGCGCCGATGCGCAGGATGTGTTCCGCCGCCTCGATCCGGACCTGTACTACCCGGTGTACGGTGATGACTCCACCACCTACCGCGATGTCGATACCCAGGGCCGCCTGTACCTGCGCGTGGACTGGGACCAGAGCCAGGCCCTGTGGGGCAACTTCGCCACCGGCATCACCGGCACCGAATACGGCCAGTACGTGCGTTCGCTGTACGGCGGCGCGTTGAACTGGCGTTCGCTGTCGGCCACGCCGCTGGGCGAAGCGCGTTCGCAGTTGAAGGTGTTCGGTTCGGAAGCGCAGTCGGCGCCGGGCCACAGCGAATTCCTCGGCACGGGCGGCAGCCTGTACTACCTGCGCCACACCGATCTGCTGCCGGGCTCGGAACAGGTGGTGCTGGAAGTGCGCGACCGCACCACCGGCCGCACCGAAACCCGCGCCACCCTGCAGGAAGGCGTGGACTACGAGATTGACGACCTGCAGGGCCGGCTGATCCTGACCCGCCCGCTGGCACAGCTGACCCGCGAGAACGTGCGCAGCATCACCCGCGACATGCCGCTGGATGGCTACGACCAGCTGCTGCTGGTGGACTACGAATACGTGCCGCTGGGCTTCAGCAGCGACGATGTGACCTATGGCGCGCGCGGCCGCCAGTGGATCGGCGATCACGTCGCGGTGGGCGGCACCTGGGTGGAAGAGAACCGCAGCGGCGAGAACTACAGCCTGAAGGGTGCCGACCTGACCCTGCAGGCGGGCCGCGGCACCTACCTGAAGATGGAACAGACCCGCACCGATGCCACCGCAGCGCCGGTGTTCTATTCGGACAACGGCGGCCTCAGCTTCATCCGCCGCAACCCCTATGAAGGCCGCCGTTCGGGCAAGGCCTCGGCGGTGGAAGCCCGCGCCAACCTGCGCGAGCTGGGCTGGACCAGCCAGGACTGGAGCCTGGGCGCATGGTGGCGCGACGTCGACGCCGGTTTCTCGGTGGCACGCCAGGACACCGGCCTTCCGGTCCAGGAATACGGCGCGGAATTCCTCGGCTACCTCACCGATGATTTCAGCCTGTACGGCCGCCACACCCGCACCGAACAGGGCGAACTGGCGCTGGAGCAGAGCCAGCTGACCGCCGAATGGCGGCTGGGCAACGATGGCCAGCTGACCGGCGAACTGCGCCGGGTGCGCGAGGAACAGGAACTGCAGGATGTCTCGGCGCTGCTGGCGGCGATCGGCTACCGCCAGCGCTTCGGTTCCTCGTGGGAGCTGTACGGCACCGGCCAGGTGACCCTGGACGATGACGGCGGCGCCTATGAGAAGAACGACCTGCTGACCTTGGGCGCGCGCTACCTGTTTGGCGACCGCAGCAGCGTGGGTGCCGAACTCAGTGGCGGCAGCCGCGGCCATGGCGGCAAGGTCGATGCCGAGTACCGCATGGCGCCCGACCACAGCCTCTACGGCAGCTACAGCTACAGCACCGACCGCACCGGCACCGATCCGTTGTTCGACAGTGGCCTGCAGAGCGGCTGGACAGTCGGCCAGCGCTGGCGCCTGAGCAACCAGGTGAACGTCTACAACGAAAGCCAGTACCTGAAGGACCGCCGGCAGGACAGCGCGGGCCTGGTGCACACCTTCGGCATGGATTTCTATCCGGCGCAGGGCTGGAACCTGGGCTTCACCCTGATGGATGGCGAGCTGGAATCCACCGTGGGCCGCATCAACCGCCGCGCGTACAGCGTCAGCGGTGGCCGCACCGATGCGGTGGCGCAGTGGAACAGCAAGCTGGAGTACCGCCGCGACAGCGGTGCCGAGCAGCGCGAGCAGTGGGTGACCACCAACCGCCTGCTGTACAAGCTCAACGAGGACTGGCGCTTCGCCCTGCGCGCCAACTACGCCGATACCCAGGACCGGATCAACCCGGTGGCCGATGCCAAGCTGGTGGAGACCAACGTCGGCTTCGCCTGGCGCCCGCACGACAACACGCGCTGGGCCGGCTTCGGCAAGTTCACCTACCTCTATGACGTGGCCTCGCTGGGCCAGGAAGGTGGCAACCTGTACGACCAGCGCTCGCAGGTGCTGTCGCTGGAAGGCATCCGCCAGATCGGCGAGCGCTGGGAGATGGCCGCCAAGCTGGCCTCGCGCTGGGGCGACTACCGGACCGGCCGTGGCGAGGGCGCCTGGCTGGACAGCCGCGCCGACTTCGCGGCCCTGCAGCTGCGCTACCGCCTGTTCGCGCAGTGGGAGGGGCTGGCCGAGCACCGCTGGCTGAAGGTGCGCGATGGCGGCGTGCGCAAGGGCTGGCTGCTGGGCGTGGACCGCCGCGTGGGCGAGAACTTCAAGGTCGGCGTAGGCTACAACTTCACCGAGTTCAGCGATGACATGACCGAGCTGATGTACGACCAGAAGGGCTTCTTCCTGAACATGGCCGGGTACTATTAGCGTCGCCTGCCACGCATGGCGTGGGACTCGCGGCCTGGCTGGGCTGAACGACCGGCAACATTGCCGGGCTGAATGGGGTGGGCCGATGGGATTTTGCGGCCCAAAACGACCATTCATGCACTTTATTCTGGGCAAGTGATTGATTTTGCTGGTATTCGACCATGGTCGAGCCTGCTCGCCATTGTCATCAATACGCGATAGGGTAGGGATGTTGAATCGCCCATTGTTCCGTTGACGGAACACTGGAACTTCCTCCCGCTTTAGCAGTCCAAAAGCCGGACTGCTAAGATGAGCCCCTATGAGCCAGAACACCTCTACTGCCCTTGTGGCAAACAATCTCCCGATTCCCAGTGCGCTCGGTTCGCTGGATGCCTACATCGGTGCCGTGCACCAGATTCCGGTGCTGTCGGTCGATGACGAACAGGACCTGGCCCGTCGTTTCCGCGACGGTGACGATCTGGACGCCGCACGTGAGCTGGTGCACTCGCACCTGCGCTTCGTGGTGCACGTGGCCCGCGGTTACAACGGCTATGGCCTTGCGCTGGGCGACCTGATCCAGGAAGGCAACATCGGCCTGATGAAGGCGGTCAAGCGCTTCGACCCGGACATGGGCGTGCGCCTGGTGTCCTTCGCCGTGCACTGGATCCGTGCAGAGATGCACGAGTTCATCCTCAAGAACTGGCGCATCGTCAAGGTCGCCACGACCAAGGCGCAGCGCAAGCTGTTCTTCAACCTGCGCAAGTCGAAGACGCGCCTGGGCTGGATGAACGCGGCCGAAGTCAGCGCCGTGGCCAAGGATCTGAACGTGTCCGAGCGCGAGGTCATGGAAATGGAGTCGCGCCTGTCCGGCCGCGATATCGGTTTCGATGCGCCGACCGACGAGGACAACGACCACGCCCCGCCGTCGCCGGCTGCGTTCCTGGTGTCCAACGACGAAGATCCGTCGATGGCCTACGAGCGTGAAGACAGCGAAGACAACCAGATGCAGCTGCTGCGCGAAGGCCTGGCCGAGCTGGATGCGCGCTCGCGCGACATCATCCACCGCCGCTGGCTGGATGCCGACAGCAAGGTGACGCTGCAGGAACTGGCCGATGAGTACGGCGTGTCCGCCGAGCGCATCCGCCAGGTCGAAGCGAACGCGCTGAAGAAGATGAAGGCGCTGTTCACCGCGTAAGCGGGGTGGCGTTGGAATGAAGAAAGGCCCGGCTATGCCGGGCCTTTCTGTTTGTGGGGCTCATCCACGCATGGCGTGGATCTACTGACGCCGCGCGGGCCTCACCCCTCGCGTGCGATGGCGCGCCAGCCGATGTCGGTGCGGTGGAACTCGTTGGCCCAGGTCACGTTGGCCACGCCGGCGTAGGCATTGGCCTGCGCGTCGCGCACGCTGTCGCCCAGCGCGGCCACGCACAGCACGCGGCCACCCGCGCTGAGCACCTGGCCCTGCGCATCCAGCGTGGTACCGGCATGGAACACCTTGGCGTTGGCGGGCACGGCGTCCAGGCCGGAAATCACGTCACCGGTGATCGGCGCTTCCGGGTAAGGCCTGGCGGCCAGCACCACGCCCAGCGACGGGCGCGGATCCCACTGCGCGTCCACCGCGTCCAGGCGGCCATCGATGGCCGCTTCCACCAGGTCCACCAGGTCCGACAGCAGGCGCAGCATCACCGGCTGGGTTTCCGGGTCGCCGAAGCGCACGTTGAACTCGATCACCTTCGGCGCGCCGCTGGCATCGATCATCAGACCGGCATAGAGGAAGCCGGTGAACGGGATGCCATCGGCGATCATGCCCTGCACGGTCGGGTTCACGACTTCGCGCATCACCCGGGCATGCACCTCCGGGGTCACCACCGGCGCAGGCGAGTAGGCGCCCATGCCGCCGGTGTTCGGGCCGGTATCGCCGTCGCCCACGCGCTTGTGGTCCTGCGAGGTGGCCATCGGCAGCGCGTGCACGCCATCGACCATCGAAATGAAGCTGGCTTCCTCGCCATCGAGGAATTCTTCGATGACCACGCGCGCACCGGCATCGCCGAAGGCGTTGCCCGAGAGCATGTCACGCACCGCGTCCTCGGCCTCGGCCTGGGTCATCGCCACGATCACGCCTTTGCCAGCGGCCAGGCCATCGGCCTTGACCACGATCGGTGCGCCCTTCTCGCGGATGTAGGCCAGCGCAGCGTCCACCTCGGTGTGCACGGCATAGAACGCGGTGGGGATGTTGTGGCGGGCCAGGAAATCCTTGGCGTACGCCTTGCTGCCTTCCAGCTGCGCGGCGGCGGCGGTCGGCCCGAAGATGCGCAGGCCGGCAGCGCGGAAACGATCGACCACGCCGGCCACCAGCGGCACTTCCGGGCCGACCACGGTCAGCGCCACGCCTTCGGCCTGGGCCAGCGCCAGCAGGCCGTCGATGTCGGTCACCTTCACCGCCACGTTGCGGCACTTGTCTTCGGTGGCGGTGCCGGCATTGCCGGGCGCCACGATCACTTCGGTGACACGGGAGGACTGGGCCAGCTTCCATGCCAGGGCGTGTTCGCGGCCGCCAGAGCCGATGACAAGAATCTTCTTCATGTGGGAAGTATCCGAACGGAGAAATCAGGAGGGAGAACGATGGAGGGGAACTGCTCAATCCTCGCGCTTCAGCGCAGGGTTGGTCAGTGTTTTTGCTTCAGCTTCGAGTTGGCGCAGGTCATCGATCGCCTCCTGCTCGGCCTCGCCCAGTTCTTTGCTGCGGCGATGCTGATCGAACACCCCGTAGCGCTCGGCAATGATCGCTTCCATCTGCTGGTGCGAGACGTGGCCCGCACCTTCCAGGATCGCGCGCTCATTGAAATCGAGGAATCGATCAGTCTGGGTCAGCCAGTCGGCCATGCGCATCTCGATGCGGCGTTCGGCGCGGTCCTCCGCGAAATCCAGGAACATGGTCACCAGGCGATTGAGCTGCTCCAGCTCTTGCTGAGCGAGGTAATTTTTGGAAACCACGGCATCGGATTTCCTGATGCGCTCGCCTTGCCAATGGGTCAGACCGAGCGTCGCCGAATCAAGGTCCGCGCGCTCAACGATCAACTGGGCAGCAGTACGGCCAGTGACGGCGTAGACGAGCTTGTTCTGGATGGTGGCGAAGAAGCTCTTGGCCGTCTGCGCAGTGCCGTCGTAGTCGCTGCTGCTGGCTTTGAACAGATCGCGCAGGGTTTGATAGAACCGCTTCTCCGAACTGCGGATATCGCGGATGCGGCGCAGCAGTTCCTTGAAGTAGTCGGCTCGTTCGGCGTCCTTCAGTCGAGCATCGTTGAGCAGGAAGCCCTTGGCCAGATACTCGGCCAGCGACGAGCCAGCCCAGCGCCGGAACTGGCGGCCGCGTGGGGAGCGCACCCGGAATCCGACCGCCAGGATCAGCTCAAGTCGATAAAGCTGCGTCCTGTATCGCTTGCCATCGGCAGCAGTCGTCAAGTCAAACTTGACAACTGAATCGGCCGGAAGCTCCCCTTCCTCCAGGATCCTCCGGACGTGAAGACTGATGTTCTGCTTGGTCGTATCAAACAGCTCGGCCATCTCGCCCTGGGTCATCCACACCGTCCCCTCCGCAGCGCGCAGGTGGACCTCCGTCCGGCCATCGTCGGTACGGTAGAGGATCAGTTCGCCGAGGGAGCTGTTCATGGCCGGTCGATGTGCCTCACTCGCAGCCCTCGCGTTGCAGCGCGTCGGGGAAGGAATAGGTCCAGGTCTTCGGGTCCAGCGTGAAGCGGTGCGTGCGGCGCACGTTGGTGCCGCCACAGCTGCTGCCGGTTTCCTCGATCAGCAGCGGCCAGATGCGCGCGCTGCGGTTGCTGTCGTCCATGCGCAGTTCGAACTCGATGTCGAACATGCGGGTGCGGCAGTCTTCGGCCTGCTCGGCGTCATCGCAGTCGTAGGCCGCGCTGTTGTCGATGTGGCTGCGCACGCTGCCGGCATCCACCAGACCGTTCGGGCCGGGCAGGATGAAGCTCTGCGTCTGCAGCGAGTAGCCCTGGCCGTACCAGCCGCTGACGTTGCGGAAGCCGTAGAAATCGCTGCCGAAGCGCAGGATCTCGACGCTGCCCGGGCGGCCGCTGCTGCCATAGGTGCCGCCGGTCAGCTCGGCCGCCACCTCGAAGCCATCGCCAGATGGGCGCAGCACGTAGAAGTCGATGGTGCCCGCGTCGGCATGGCCGGCGTCGGCCACTTCGCCGCACACCGCCAGCAGCTGCTGCCAGCTGTCACCGTTCACCACCGGCTGCTCGGCGCACACCGCCCAGTCCACCGGGCGGCTGTCACCGTCCTGCGCCCAGCTGCCGCGCCAGTCGCCGGACAGTTGTGCGTCCTTGCCGTAGCGCGCCGTCAGGAAGGCCTGCAGGCGCGCGGTGCGGCTGGCATGCCCGGCCGCTGCGGTGCTGCCCGCGGCGGGCGTCTCTGCGTGCGGGGCAGTGGCGGGTGCCGGCTGGGCGGCCGGCTTGCAGCCGGCCAGCAGGACCGCGCCCAGCAGCGCGGGCAGGAGCAGGGGTTTGATCGAAACTGCGGACATCCGTGTCGCTCCAGGATCAGTGGCGGAAGTGGCGAACGCCGGTGAACACCATGGCCAGGCCATGTTCGTCGGCGGCGGCGATCACTTCGGCGTCGCGCATCGAACCGCCCGGCTGGATGACCGCCTTGATGCCGGCGGCCGCCGCGGCATCGATGCCGTCGCGGAACGGGAAGAACGCATCGGACGCCATCACCGAACCTTCCACCACCAGGTTTGCATCGGCCGCCTTGATGCCGGCGATGCGCGCGGAATAGACGCGGCTCATCTGCCCGGCGCCGACGCCGATCGTGCGGTTGTCCTTGGCGTAGACGATCGCGTTGGACTTCACGAACTTGGCCACCTTCCACGCGAACAGCAGGTCGGTGAACTGCTTGTCGGTCGGTGCCAGCCTGCTCACCACCTTCAGCTCATCGCGGGTCATGCCGCGGTTGTCGGAAGACTGCAGCAGCAGGCCCGAGCCCACGCGCTTGCTGTCGAAGTTGTTCAGGCCATCACCGTGCGGGATGCGCAGCACGCGCACGTTGGCCTTCTTCTGCGCGTATTCCAGCGCGGCCGGCTCGTAGTCCGGGGCGATCAGCACTTCGACGAACTGGCGGTCGAGGATGACTTTCGCGGTAGCGGCGTCCAGCGGCTTGTTGAAGGCGATGATGCCGCCGAAGGCGCTGGTCGGGTCGGTGGCGTAGGCCAGCTCGTAGGCATCGCCATTGCCGGCACCGACGGCCACGCCGCACGGGTTGGCATGCTTGACGATGACGCAGGCCGGCGCCTCGAACTGGCGCACGCATTCCCACGCCGCATCGGCATCGGCCAGGTTGTTGTAGCTCAGTTCCTTGCCCTGCAGCTGCTGGAACGTGGCCAGGGTGCCCGGCACCGGGTACAGGTCGCGGTAGAACGCGCCGCTCTGGTGCGGGTTCTCGCCGTAGCGCAGGTCCATCACCTTCACGAAGGTGGAGTTCATCTGCGCCGGGTACTCGGCACGGGCCGGCACGGCGGCGTCGGTGGCGGTGACCGCCGACAGGTAGTTGCTGATCGCCGCGTCGTACTGGGCGACGCGGTTGAACGCCGCCACCGAGAACGCGAAGCGGGTGCTGGCCGACAGCTGGCCGTTGTTGGCCTCCAGCGAGGCCAGCAGTTCGGCGTACTGCGACGGGTCGGTGGCCACCGCCACGCGGGCGAAGTTCTTGGCCGCCGAGCGCAGCATGGCCGGGCCGCCGATGTCGATGTTCTCCACCGCGTCGGCCAGGGTGCAGTCGGCCTTGGCGGTGACCGATTCGAACGGATACAGGTTCAGCACCAGCAGGTCGATGGCGCCGATGCCGTGCTCGGCCATCACCGCGTCATCCAGGCCCGAACGGCCCAGCAGGCCGCCGTGCACCATCGGATGCAGGGTCTTGACCCGGCCATCCATCATTTCCGGGAAACCGGTGACGTCGGCCACGTCCTTCACGGCCAGGCCCATGTCGCGAATGGCCTTGGCGGTGCCGCCGGTGGACAGCAGCTCCACGCCGCGTGCAGCCAGCGCGGTGGCCAGCTCGGCCAGGCCGGTCTTGTCGGAAACGGAGAGGAGGGCCCGACGGACGGGCAACAGATCAGCAGTCATGGGGACAGGGCAATCGGCAGCGGAGCGGGGCCGATATTGTAGTTCGTGGGGGCCGGTGGCGGGCGCCGACAGGGAACATCCGTCGGCCGTGACGGCCAGCGGCCGCCTTCGGCACAGCCCGGCCGGTGGCCATCCGCAAGCAATTCGATGGGGGGCGCTGCCCTGATCAGGTAGGCTGTGCCGGAACTGCCAAGGAGTTGCGGGTTCAGATCGTGTCGATCTATGCATTGAAAGGACGTTTCCAGGACCTCTTGCGTCCGGCCGTGCGCGGGCTCTACCGCCTCGGCATCACCGCCAACATGGTGACCGTGGCGGCCGCCGTGGTCTCGCTGCTGGTGGCTGCCGCCGTGTGGTGCTGTGCGCCCGCGCAGCCGCTGCTGTACCTGCTGCTGCCGCTGTGGATGCTGCTGCGCATGGCGCTCAACGCCGTGGACGGCATGCTCGCCCGCGAGTTCGGCCAGCAGTCGAAGCTGGGCGCCTACCTGAACGAGTTGTGCGATGTGATCGCCGATGCGGCGCTGTACCTGAGCCTGCTCAGCGTGCCGGGCGTGCGCCCCGAGGCGCTGTGGCTGCTGGCCTGGACCGCGGCGCTGAGCGAATACGCCGGCGTACTGGGGTTGATGGTCGGTGCCAGCCGCCGCTATGACGGCCCGATGGGCAAGAGCGACCGCGCCTTCGTGATCGGGGCGCTGGGCCTGCTGCTGGCGTTCGGGTGGGTCGGCGCGATGACGGTCACTGGCGTGGCTGCGGCCATGGCCGCACTGTGCGTGCTGACGATGATCAACCGCGTCCGCCGCGGGCTGCAGGAAGCGGCGCTTCCGCCGCAGTAATCAACGACAAACAACAAGACAATCTGGAGATTGCATGCGTCAGGCGCAGGAACGGGAATTCCACAGCTTCGACCAGGTACCGCTGTTCTACCGGTACTGGGCGAGCACCACGACCACCACGCCGGCCAGGGCCATCGTGCTGCTGCATCGCGGCCACGAACATTCCGGGCGGGTCACCCACCTGGTCGATGAGCTGGATCTGCCCGACACCGCCTTCTTCGCCTGGGATGCACGCGGCAACGGCCGTTCGCCGGGCGCGCGCGGTGATGCCCCGGGTTTCCCGGCGCTGGTGCGTGACCTGGACAGCTTCATCGCCCACATCGGTGCCGAGCATGGCATCGCGGTGGAGGACATCGTGGTGATCGCGCAGAGCGTGGGCGCCGTGGTTGCCGCCACCTGGGTGCACGACTACGCGCCGCGCCTGCGCGCACTGGTTATGGCTTCGCCGGCCTTCAAGGTGAAGCTGTACGTGCCGTTCGCCCGGGCGGGGCTGGGCCTGATGCAGAAGCTGCGCGGCAACTTCTTCGTCAACAGCTACGTCAAGCCGCAGTGGCTGACCCACGATCCGGCGCGGGTGGAAAGCTACCGCACCGACCCGCTGATCACCCGGCCGATCTCGGTGCGCGTGCTGCTGGGCCTGTACGAGGCCGCTGACCGCATCGTCGCCGATGCGCAGGCGATCAGTGTGCCGGTGCAGCTGCTGGTTTCCGGCTCGGATTTCGTCGTGCACCGTGGCCCGCAGGACCGCTTCTACGAGCGCCTGTCCAGCCCGATCAAGGAGCGCGTGCACCTGCCGGGCTTCTTCCACGACACGCTGGGCGAACGTGACCGCGCGCCGGCGCTGGCGCGCATCCGCAGCTTCATCCAGGCGCGCTTCGCCGAGCCGCTGCGCGAACTGTCGCGCCGCGATGCGCACCGCCACGGGCCGACCTTCGAAGAATCGGAAATCCTGGCCTGGCCGCCGGAGCGCAACAGCCTGGCCGACCTGCGCTGGCGCGTGGTGCGTGGCGGCCTGCGGGTCGGCGGCACGCTCTCCGAGGGCATCGCCCTGGGCCTGCAGACCGGCTTCGATTCGGGCAGCACGCTGGATTACATCTACCGCGACGAAGCGCGCGGCAAGGGCCCGCTGGGGCGCATGGTCGACCGCAACTATCTGGATGCGATCGGCTGGCGCGGTATCCGCATCCGCGGCCAGCACCTGCAGGAACTGCTGCGCGATGCCGCCCAGCGCCTGCGCGGGCAGGGCACGCCGGTGCGCGTGCTGGACGTGGCGGCCGGCCATGGCCGCTACGTGCTGGAAGCGCTGGGCCAGGGCGAGCAGCGCGCCGAACGCATCGTGCTGCGTGATTTCAGCGCGTTGAACGTGACCCAGGGCCAGGCCTTGATCGAGCGCCTCGGCGCGGCCGACATCGCCCGCTTCGAGCAGGGCGATGCGTTCGACCCGGCACAGCTGGCGCAGGTCGACCCGGCGCCGACGCTGGCGGTGGTCTCCGGCCTGTACGAACTGTTCCCCGACAACGATGCGGTGCTGCGTTCGCTGCAGGGCATCGCCGCGACCGTGCCGGTGGGCGGCTATCTGGCCTACACCGGCCAGCCCTGGCACCCGCAGCTGGAGTTCATCGCCCGTGCGTTGACCAGCCACCGGGGCGGTGCAGCCTGGGTGATGCGCCGCCGTACCCAGCAGGAAATGGACGAGCTGGTGCGCCTGGCCGGGTTCGAGAAGGTGGCCCAGCGCATCGACGAATTCGGCATCTTCACCGTGTCGCTGGCGCGCCGGACCGCGTGATGGCGACGCTGGCCGCAACCCCGCTGGCTGCGGAGGGGCGCCCCTGGCGGCGCGCCCTGCTGTGGCTGGTGCTGCTGGGTCCGTTCTTCTTCGCCAGCTATGGCTTCGCCAACTGGATGGCCGGGCGCCACGCCGCGCTGCCGGTGATGGCGTTCGCCTGGGAAGCGCACATCCCGTTCGTGCCGTGGACGATCGTGCCGTACTGGTCGATCGACCTGTTCTACGCGATCTCGTTCTTCCTGTGCCGGCAGCGCCTCGAGCTGGACCGGCACGCGCTGCGGCTGTTGAGTGCGCAGGTCATCGCGGTGGCCTGCTTCCTGCTGTGGCCGCTGCGCTTCAGCTTTGAACGGCCGGAGATCGGCGGCGTGTTCGGCTGGCTGTTCGATGTGCTGCTGGGCTTCGACAAGCCGTTCAACCAGGCGCCGTCGCTGCACATCGTGCTGCTGATCGTGCTGTGGGTGAAGTACGCGCAGTACCTGCAGGGCGCATGGCGCTGGCTGCTGCACGCGTGGGCGCTGCTGATCGGCGTTTCGGTGCTGACCACCTTCCAGCACCACTTCATCGATGTGCCCACCGGCCTGCTGGCCGGCTGGCTGTGCGTGTGGCTGTGGCCGGAGCAGGGCAACCCGCCGCTGCGGGCGTGGCGCACGGCGCGCGATCCAAAGCGCTGGCGCCTGGCCTCGTTGTATCTGCTGGGCGCGGCGGCGCTGCTGGTGCCGGTGCTGCTGCTGGGGGGCGCGGCGCTGTGGCTGCTGTGGCCGGTGGTGTCGCTGCTGCTGGTGGCGCTGGCCTATGCCGGGCTGGGCGCGGCGGTGTTCCAGAAGCGCGTCGATGGGCGGCTGACCATGGCCGCACGCTGGCTGCTGGCACCGTACCTGGCCGCGGCCTGGATCAATTCGCGGCTGTGGACGCGCGGTGCGCCGCAGCCGGTGGAGGTGGCCGGCGGGGTGTGGCTGGGACGCATTCCCTGCGCGGCACTGCCTGCCCCGTTGCGCGGTGTGGTCGATACCTGCGCCGAACTGTCCTGCCACGCGCCGGGCGCGGGTTATGCCAGCGTGCCGATGCTGGACCTGGTGGTGCCGTCTCCCGCGCAGCTGGCCGAAGCTGCCGAGGCGATCGAGCGCCTGCGCGCGCACGGGCCGCTGCTGGTGTGCTGCGCGCTGGGCTACTCGCGCAGCGCGGCCAGCGTAGCCACCTGGCTGCTGCGGACCGGGCGGGTCTGCAGCGCCGCCGAGGCCGTGGCCCGGGTGCGTGCCGCGCGGCCGTCCATCGTCCTGCATGACGTTCATCTACAGGCCATCGCGGCCGCCGCCGCACCGGAGAGCACCGCATGAGCACCGCTGCCGATCTGCCGATGATGCACCTGCTGCTGCGCCAGGGCCGGCTGCCCGCTGCGCTGTCACTGGGCCTGCTGCTGGTGGCGCTGTTGCTGCTGGGCGTGGAACCCGGGCTGGCGATGTTCGCCGCCGGCCTGCTGCTGCTGAGCGTGGCAGTGGGCGTGGTGCAGGCGTATTACGCGGTTCGGGTGCAGCTGGACGCCAGCCTGCTGCAGCTGCTGCTGCGCGAACACCTGCAGGGCGATGCCGCCGCCGAGCGGGTGGACGCGGTCCTGCACACCGCCGGCCTGCGCCGCCGCGATGCGCAGGCGCCCGTGCGCGGCTGGGAGGCACGCTGGATCGGCATGCGCCGCCTGCTGGTGCGCCAGTACGTGGCCACGCTGCTGCAGTTTTCGGTGCTGCTGCTGGCCGTGCTGTGGCCGCAGACCTGAGCGGAGGTGTCGATGTTTGCTGAATTGATCGCCCGTGCCTGCAGTGGCGCGATCCATGTAGTGACCGGGGCGCGCGCGCTGTGGATCGGCTGTGCGCCGTCCAGCGAGCACCGCGTGTACTACGGCAACCACGCCAGCCATGGCGATTTCGTGCTGATCTGGTCGTCGATGCCGCCGGCACTGCGGCGCCAGGTGCGGCCGGTGGCTGCTGCCGAGTACTGGCAGGGCGATGCACTGCGCCGCTACCTGATCGATGCGGTGTTCAACGGCGTGCTGGTCGAGCGCGATGCGGCGCGCCGCCAGCAGGATCCGTTGCAGGGGCTGCGCGATGCGGTGGACGAGGGATGCTCGTTGATCCTGTTCCCCGAAGGCACGCGCAACATCGGTGATGAACCGCTGCTGCCGTTCAAGAGTGGCATCTATCACCTGGCGCGGCAGCGCCCGGAACTGGAGTTCGTACCGGTGTGGATCGACAACCTCAAGCGGGTGATGCCCAAGGGGCGTTTCCTGCCGCTGCCGCTGCTGTGCACGGCCACGTTCGGCACGCCGCTGCGGCTGCAGGCCGATGAGGACAAGGCGGCGTTCCTGGCGCGCAGCCGGCAGGCGCTGCTGGACCTGGCACCGAACGGAGGCCGCGCATGAGTTTCCTGCTGGATGTTTCCGGCGATCTGGCCACGCAGAGCGTGGGCCAGCAGACCGGCCTGCTGTTTGCCGGTGTCGGCGCGGTGCTGGTGCTGGCCACGCTGGTATCCGAAACCCTGCGCTGGCGCCAGCGCGGCAATCCCAGTGCGGTCATCGCCAATCTCGTTTCGCGCATCCGCGCGTGGTGGGTGATGGCGATCGTGGTCGGCGGTGCGCTGCTGTTCGGCCGCGCCGGGGTGATCGTGCTGTTCGCCATCATCTCGCTGTTCGCGCTGCGCGAATTCATCACCCTGGCGCCGACCCGCTCGGGTGACTACTACGCGCTGCTGGCGGCGTTCTACATCGTGCTGCCGTGGCAGTACTACCTGGTGTGGATCGACTGGTACGGCATGTACACGCTGCTGATTCCGGTCTACGCGTTCCTGTTCCTGCCGATCCTGTCGACCATCGGCGGTGACACCACCCACTACCTGGAGCGTACGGCCAAGGTGCAGTGGGGGCTGATGATCTGCGTGTTCTGCATCTCGCACGTGCCGCTGCTGCTGAACCTGCACGTGCCCGGCCACGATCCTTCGCGCAACGTGCTGCTGTTCGCCTTCCTGGTGATCGTGGTGCAGTCCTCCGACGTGCTGCAGTACATCTGGGGCAAGCTGCTGGGCAAGCGCCTGATCGCGCCGAAGCTGTCGCCGTCGAAGACGGTGGAAGGATTCGTGGGCGGCGTGCTGAGTGCCAGCGCGCTGGGGGCGGCGCTGTGGTGGATCACCCCGTTCACGCCGCTGCAGGCGTTCGGGCTGTCGCTGCTGATCAACCTGATGGGGTTCTGGGGTGGCCTGGTGATGTCGGCGATCAAGCGCGACCGCGGCATCAAGGACTGGGGCCACATGATCGAGGGCCATGGCGGCATGCTCGACCGGCTGGATTCGGTGTGCTTCGCCGCGCCGGTGTTCTTCCACGTGGTGCGGTACTACTGGAAGGCCGGTGGGGTTGGCTGATCGTGACGGGCGTTCATCCACGCATGGCGTGGATCTACCGGCCGGTGGGGTGGGCTGATCGTGCCGGGCGTTCATCCACGCATGGCGTGGATCTACCGGCCGGTGGGGTTGGCTGATCGTGCCGGGCGTTCATCCACGCATGGCGTGGATCTACGGGCCGGTGGGGTGGGCTGATCGTGCCGGGCGTTCATCCACGCATGGCGTGGATCTACCGGCCGGTGGGGTTGGCTGATCGTGCCGGGCGTTCATCCACGCATGGCGTGGATCTACGGGCCGGTGGGGTGGGCTGATCGTGCCGGGCGTTCATCCACGCATGGCGTGGATCTACCGGCCGGTGGGATTGGCTGAACGTGCCGGGCGTTCATCCACGCATGGCGTGGATCTACGGGCCGGTGGGGTGGGCTGAACGTGCCGGGCATTCATCAACGCATGGCGTGGATCTACCGGGCGGGCATCGGTAGCGCCGGGCCATGCCCGGCGGCGCGCGCTTATGCGCTGATGCCGTATTCCTTCAGCTTCTTGCGCAGGGTCGCGCGGTGGATGCCCAGCATCGCGGCGGCGCGGCTCTGGTTGCCTTCGCAGTGGTTGAGTACTTCCACGAACAGCGGAATCTCCATCTCGCGCAGCACGATCTCGTAGACATCGTCCGCGTCGCAGCCATCGAGGTCACGCAGGTAGCGGCGCACGGACTGGGCGACGTGTTCACGCAGCGGTGGCCGGGCAGCGCCACGACTGTTGTCAGGACGAGAAAGGACAGCGTTCAAGGGGGTTCCCGATTCGGTGGCCCGTGCGCGCGGAGCGCGCGGCCGGACGAGGTGGAGGCGGCCAGTCTAGCGCGAGCGTGCCCGACCTGCCACGGCTGGACGCCTTCGTCCCGATCAAAGGAACTCGAAGGTGAATGCGACCGTCGATGCCGCCGGTTCCTGCACGCGGAAGGCGATGCGGGCGCTCTGCCCCGGTTCCAGCAGTGCCGCGCCCGGGTTTTCGCCCAGGTACTGCGCGGGCGGGAACACACCGGTGCCGATCACCCGGCCATCGGCATCGGCCAATGACAGGCGCAGGTCGGGCCATGCCTGCGCCCAGCGCGCATCATTGCGGATGCTGGCCTGCACCTGCAGTACGCCGGCCTGCCCGGGCAACGGGCGGATCTCACGGCTGGTCATGGTCAATGCGGTGGGTTCGCGCCATGCGGGCAGGCTGCAGCGCAGGACGCCGCACAGCGCGCTGACCCACGGGCGATGCCCGGCATCGGCGGCCAGCCGCGCGCGGTCGGCCAGTACGCTCTGCAGCACCAGCAGCAGGGCCAGCCCGGCCACCAGTGCCCAGTGCCAGCGTGGCGTCGGCAGGGCACGCGGGCGCACGCCGAGGAAGCTGGGCGCATCGCTGGCCGGAGCGGCCGATGCGCTGTCGTCACTGCCGGTGGACGTTTCGATGACAGTGTCATCGGACTGTCGCGTGTGTGCCGGTGCCGGTGCCTGTTCCAGCAAGGGGGTGTCCACGACCGGCCCGGACACCGCCGCCTGTCCGGCATCGGCATCGGCGGTGTCGTCAGCGGGTTCCTGCGCCTGCCCGGTCCCGGGCGGCGCATCGGTTCCCGGCGCGGAACGCAGGAAGGTGGCAAGCGGACGACGCGGCGGGTTCGGCTCGGACATGCTCAGGGCGCGGGCTCGGATCCAGCCGTCATTCAACCACGATCAGGCGCGGCGTACGCCGGTGATGCGCATCCAATCGCCATCCTGGGTGGCCTGCAGGTCGTCGAACCACGCGGCATAGCGCTGCAGCAGTTCGCCTTCCTGGCCATGCAGGATGCCCGACAGTGCGATGCGGCCACCGGCAGCAACGCGTGCGGCCAGCAGTTCGGCCAGCGCATCCAGCGCCGAGGCGAGGATGTTGGCGACCACGATCGGGTAGGTGGCCACCGGTTCGTCCTGCGGCAGGTAGACGTGCATGCGGGCCAGTTCGCCGTTGCGCTCGGCGTTGTCGGCGGTGGCGATCAGCGCCTGCGGGTCGTTGTCCACGCCGATGGCCTCGGCGGCGCCCAGCTTCAGCGCGGCCAGGGCGAGGATGCCCGAGCCACAGCCGAAGTCGAGCACGCGCTGGCCCTGCAGCACGCCATCCACGGCCAGCTGGTCCAGCCAGCGCAGGCACAGCGCGGTGGTCGGGTGGGTACCCGAACCGAAGGCCAGGCCCGGGTCCAGGCGCACCACGGCGGCGTCGGCGGCCTGCGCGGCCTCCGGCAGCTCATGGTTCCACGGCACGATCCAGGTGCGGCTGCCGAAATCCATCGGCTGGAACTGGTCCAGCCAGGCGCGTTCCCAGTCTTCGTCCTCGACCGCGCGGAAGCTGCCGCCGGTCCAGTCCAGTTCCGGGTCGAACGCCTCCAGCGCAGCCAGCAGCAGCAGCGCGTTGCTGTCGGCCGGGAACAGCGCGCTCAGCACCAGGGTGTCCCACAGCGGCGTCTCGCCCACGCCCGGCTCGAGGATGGCCTGCTCGTTGCTGGTGTCGGCCTCGGCATCGAGCAGGGTAACCGCCAGCGCGCCCACGTCCTCCAGCGCGTTTTCATAGCGGGGCTGGGTGGCTTCGGTGCAGCGCAGGGTCAGTTCCAGGAACGGCATGGCGGTGGGGGCAATCGCGGGAAAGGGGGCCATGCTAGACCATCCGGCCGTCTCCGTATGCTCTGAGATGCCGACCCAGGCTGAACGAGACCGGTTCAGACATGCCTCCCGGGCCTTGCTAGACTTGGTGCTTTCCTGCCCGACGTGCCGTAACCGACCGCCGATGGCCCTCGCCCCGACCCTGAAAACCTGGTTGCTCGTGCTGCCGGCCGTGGCCGTGCTGGGCGTGGCCGGTTATCGGGCCAGCGGCCATGGCCATTCCGCGCAGGTGGATGTCGGCGAACCGTTGGCCGTATCGACGGCCACGGTGCAGGAAGCTCTGGAGCCGGTGATGCCCGAGGCCCTCGCGCGCCGCCTGGCCGGCTTCGAGCGCAGCGCCGCGTTGCCTTCGGGCCTGCCGCTGGATATCCGCGCCGACATCGAGGGCGAGACCGATCTGTTCGCCTACGCGCAGCGGCTGAAGGTGCAGGCCGAGCAGGGCAACCACGAAGCGCGCTGGATGCTCAGCCGGGTCTACGACTACTGCGCGCAGTATGCGGTCGACCCGGGTGGCTACCGCCTGGACAACAACGTGCTGGCCGGCCTGGGCCTGAGCGCGGCACCGGCGATGGTGCAGGCGCGCGAACGCGTGGCCCAGCGCTGCGGCGGTTTCGTACCGGGTGACAAGCTGGGGCCGTCGCTGGTGTTCAACGAACGCCGCCGTGCAGCCCTGCAGGGCAACCTTGCCGCCGAAGCGGCGCTGTTCGCCGAGGGCGAGCCGCTGCACAGCAACGAGCAGTACCGCCGTGACCTGGTCGAACGCGTGCGTACTTCGCGCGATCCGGAGGCCTACATGGCCCTGGCGCCGGGCATGGGCACGCGCGCTGCCGGCGACAAGGCGCTGGTGGACATGGTGGCCGGTGAACAGCTCAGTGAGATGGCATGGCGGGTTGCGGCCTGCCAACTCGGTCTACCTTGTGGGGCCGACAGCGTGCTGATGAACAGTTACTGCGCGAACGGAGGGATCTGTTCGCAGGATGGGACACAGGATTTCCAGGATTTCGTGTATGACGCTGCGGTATCGCGGCAAGGTGCGGGGAAGATGAACGAATGGATCAAGCAATTGATTGGAAAGAGGAACGGGCAATGAATTACCGTCGATTCCTGCACGGGGCCAAGTTCTGGTTCTGGGTGGCGTTGTTTGTCGCGTATTCGGCCGGCGCCGTTGGCCTGCTGATGATCGACACCTACGAGGATCGCTACCGGCACCTTTCCAAGGTTGAACTGACCTCGGTGAAGGCGCAGGAAGACGTGCGCCGCGCCGGTGCCAGCCAGGTGGCCGCGGTGTACCGCGCGCAGAGCGGCGCGCCCTTCGCTGCGTTGCCGGCGGGCAGTACCTTCCAGGTGGTCTGGCCCGATGGTTCAACCGAGACGATGGTGATCATCGACCCGACCTCGCCCAATGGCGTGCGTCCGCTGGCCGATACGCAGATTCCTGCCGAAGTCGCCGACAAGCGCTGATCCGCGCGGGGTAGCGCCGGGCCACGCCCGGCGGTGATGCCCGGCGGCGCCGGAAGACGCAAAAAGGGCGGGGAAATCCCCGCCCTTTTCGTGTCCAGCATCTGCCGCCGATCAGGTCAGCGCGATCGGCTTGTTCTTGCGCTCGGCCAGACGCTTTTCCAGGTAGTGGATGTTCTGCCCACCCGCCTGGAAGCCCTTGTCGCGCATGATGCGCTGCTGCAGGGCCACGTTGGTCTTGATGCCGTCCACCACCATTTCGCTCAGCGCCACCCGCATGCGGGCGATGGCGGTTTCGCGGTCCGGGCCGTGCACGATCAGCTTGCCGATCATCGAGTCGTAGTTCGACGGCACGCGGTAGCCACTGTAGATGTGGGTGTCCACGCGCACGCCGGGGCCGCCCGGCGGATGGAAGCCGGTGATGGTGCCCGGGCTCGGCACGAAGGTTTCAGCATCTTCGGCGTTGATGCGGCACTCGATGGCATGGCCGCTGAGCACCACGTCGCTCTGCTTGATCGACAGCTTCTGGCCGGCGGCGATCTTCAGCTGCTCGGCCACCAGGTCGATGCCGGTGACCATTTCGGTAACCGGATGCTCCACCTGGATGCGGGTGTTCATTTCGATGAAGTAGAAGCGGCCGTCTTCGTACAGGAACTCGAAGGTGCCGGCGCCGCGGTAGCCGATGCGCACGCAGGCTTCGGTGCAGACCTTGCCGATCTGTTCGCGCTGTTCGGCGCTGATGCCCGGTGCCGGTGCTTCTTCCACCACCTTCTGGTGGCGGCGCTGCATCGAGCAGTCGCGCTCACCCAGGTGGATGGCGTTGCCCTGGCCGTCGGCCAGCACCTGGATCTCCACGTGGCGCGGGTTCTCCAGGAACTTCTCCATGTAGACCTCGCCATTGCCGAACGCGGCCTTGGCCTCGCTCTTGGTGGTTTCGATCGAGGTCTTCAGCGAGGCTTCGGCGTGCACCACGCGCATGCCGCGGCCACCGCCGCCACCGGCCGCCTTGATGATGACCGGGTAGCCGATCTCACGGGCGATCTTGGTGTTGGCGACGATGTCCTCGCCCAGCGGGCCGCCCGAACCGGGCACGCACGGCACGCCGGCGGACTTCATCGCGCGGATGGCTTCGACCTTGTCACCCATCATGCGGATGGTGTCGGCCTTGGGGCCGATGAAGATGAAGCCGGACTCCTCCACGCGCTCGGCGAAGTCGGCGTTCTCCGACAGGAAGCCGTAGCCCGGGTGGATGGCCTGGGCGTCGGTCACTTCGGCCGCAGCGATCAGCGCCGGGATGTTGAGGTAGCTCTGCGGCGACGGTGCCGGGCCGATGCAGACCGACTCGTCGGCCATGGCCACGTGCTTGAGGTTGCGGTCGACCGTGGAGTGCACGGCCACCGTGCGGATGCCCAGGGTGTGGCACGCGCGCAGGATGCGCAGCGCGATCTCCCCTCGGTTGGCAATGACGACTTTGTCGAGCATGGCGTGCCCCTCAGCCGATCACGAACAGCGGCTGGTCGAATTCCACCGGCTGGCCGTTCTCGCCCAGGATGGCGACGATGGTGCCGGACTTGTCGGCTTCGATCGGGTTGAACATCTTCATCGCTTCGATGATGGCCAGGGTCTCGCCTTCCTTGACCTGCTGGCCAACGGTGACGAACGCCGGCTTGTCCGGAGCGGCCGACGCATAGAAGGTGCCGACCATCGGCGAGCGCAGCACGTGGCCTTCCGGCAGGGCCGGGCCCGGCTTGGCGGTGCCGCCGGTGGAGGCTTCGGTCGGCGACTGCATCGGCATGGCCTGCGCAGCCGGGGCGGCCGGCGCGGCGTACACCGGGGCGGGCATCGGCGCGGCGTAGCCGGCCACCGGGGCGCGCGACAGGCGCACGGACTCTTCGCCTTCCTTGATTTCGATTTCAGCCAGGTTCGACTCTTCCAGCAGGTCGATCAGCTTCTTGATTTTGCGCAGATCCATGAGGGCCTCTTTGGTTTCTATCTAGGTGAGGTAGAGCGCCGGCTGGCGCCCGGGTCGACAATCAGGTGGCGGACACCCGCAGCAGCGCCGCGTCCATCGCGTAGCGGTAGCTGTCGGCGCCGAAGCCACACACCACGCCCACCGCCTTGTCGCTGAAATAGCTGTGCTGGCGGAACGGTTCGCGGGTGTGCGGGTTGGACAGGTGGATCTCGATGAACGGCACGGCCACCGCCGCCAGCGCATCGCGCAGGGCGACCGAGGTGTGGGTGAAGGCGGCCGGGTTGATCAGGATGAACGTGGTACCGTCGGTGCGTGCGGCCTGCACGCGGTCCACCAGCACGTGTTCGGCGTTGGACTGCAGGCTTTCCAGGGCATGCCCGGCCGCAGCGGCCTGGGCGGCCAGCGCCTGGTCGATGTCGGCCAGCGTGGTGTGCCCATAGACCTCCGGCTCGCGGGTACCGAGCAGGTTGAGGTTGGGGCCATGCAGGACCAGCAGCTTTGCCATGGAATCCGATCAACGGGAAAGGGCGGCAGTCTGGCGGAACCTGCGGATGCTGTCCAGTTCGGCGAAATTGCAGGTGTTTAAAGCAATCGTTTGAAAAATCATGGAAGCGCTTGCGGCCCTATGGGTGGCGCCGGATCAAGGCCCGCTGAACGCCATCGCGGCGGGGATGCCCGCACGTAGGCCGACGATGACGTAGATCCACGCCATGCGTGGACGGCCGCCCTCTGCGCTCACGTCTCCAACGGCACCGTCGGCACCACGTTCGGGAACACCTCCTCCAGTGCCTCGGTCTGCCCGGGTTCCGGCACCGGCAAGTTGTAGGCGTTCACCGGCTGCGCGCGGTTCACCCACAGCGCGTAATACAGGTGGTCGGCGCGGCCATCGCCGGTGTTGGGGTGGATGAGGATGGTCAGGCCCAGGCTGTTGAGCTGCAGCCACGGCACCAGCACCGGCAGCAGGTCGTTGGTGAAGCCGAAATAGAACGAGGGCGTGACATGCGGGCCGCGCGGCTCCAGGTTCCAGTTGCCCAGTTCCACCGGGAAGCGCTCGGCCGCCCAGCGCCGCAGCAGGGCGGCCTTCTGGTAGCTGTCTTCGTCGAAATAGACATGTGCGTGGTAGCTCTTGATAGCGGTATAGGCACGCGGCCGACTGGGCAGTGGCGATTCGCCCGGGCGCACGCTGGATGGGCGGGGCGTCGCTTCGGCGGCGGTGTCCTGGCCCCAGGGGCTGTGGCCCTGCGCGGGCGGCGGCACGATCGGGCGGAAGCCTGGCTGGCCCGGCTCGGTGGTGTTGGCGGCGGCGCTCGCAGCGCTGGCCGTGGCCAGCCCGCCCACGGCCACGCCGGCCGAGGCGATCAGGCGCCGGCGCACGGGCGAGAGCAGGTCGGCCCAATGGGCATCTTCGGCCACGTCGAAAGATGGGGCAGGGGTGTGCGGTGGCATGGCCAGCGTCCTGATGGCAGAGGCGCCACGCTCGGCGATGTGGCTGGCAGCGTCCAATAAGCAGCAGGTATCAGGTGATGCCGGGCAGCGGCCGCCACGTTGAGTCGTGGTGGCCGCCGGGCTAGGGTGGCCGGACCGCCGCCCTGGATGTCCGCCATGACTGCTCCCGACGCCGATACCGCCCGCCGACGCGCCGCCTTCCGGCAGCTGCATGCGCAGGGCTGCTTCGTGCTGCCCAACCCGTGGGACGTGGGCAGTGCGCGCTATCTGCAGCGGCAGGGTTTCCAGGCACTGGCCACCACCAGCGCCGGTTGCGCGTGGAGCGATGGCCGTCCGGATGGCGCCGTTTCGTTGCAGGCCACGCTGGAACACCTTCGCTTGATGGCCAACGCGACGCCGCTGCCACTGAACGCGGATTTCGGCGATGGCTTCGGTGCGACGCCGGACGCGGTCGGCGAAGCGGTCACCGCTGCACTGGGCACCGGCGTTGCCGCGCTGTCGATTGAAGATGCCAGCGGGGTGGCCGGAGCGCCGCTGCGGCCGCTGGAGGAAGCGGTGCAGCGCCTGGCCGCCGCCCGTGCCGCCATCGATCGGGCAGGTGCCGATGTCCTGCTGGTGGGGCGCGCGGAAAACTTCTTCGTGGGCGTGCCCGATCTTGAAGACACCCTGCAGCGGCTGCGTGCCTATGACGCAGCCGGTGCCGACGTGCTGTACGCGCCGGGCATCACCACGCGCGAGCAGATCACGGCGGTGGTTGCGGCAGCCGGGCCGAAGCCGGTCAACCTGCTGGTCGGCGGGCCGAGCCCGCTGACGCTGCAGGACATCGCCGCGCTGGGCGTGCGCCGGGTCAGCCTGGGCGGGGCCCTGGCGCGCGCGGCATGGGGCGGGCTGATGCAGGCCACCGATCCGATCCTGCGCGAGGGCCGTTTCGACGGCCTGCAGCAGGCCGCTGCGGGCGCAGCCCTGAACGACCTGTTCCGCTGACGCCATGGACAACGTAACCGCCTATGCAGCGCTGGTGAGGGAGATGGACGCGCTGCGCCAGGCGCCGGCGCAGGCGTTGCTGGCCCGGGTCGACGGACCGGCCCACGTGTGTGTGCTGGAGCGCGACGACGGTCCACTGGAGCTGGAGATCCACGTGCGCTGGCACGATGCCGGGCGCACAGCGCTGCGCCTGGAGGGCCACGCGCGTGGCGGCAGCACCTGGAGTCACGAACACCTGCAGGAAACCCTGGTGCTGCCGCTGAAGGACCTGGAGTAGATCCACGCCATGCGTGGATGGGGCCACGCCAGTGGGGTCAGAGCCCTTCTCCGAAGGGATCCGACCCCGGTGCCTGCTCAGAACCGCGCGGTCAGGCCGACGAAGAACGTCCGCGCGCCACCGTCGTAATCGTTGCCGTCTTCCAGCGTCGACACGTCGTCCAGGTTCAGCACACCCGCACGCAGGGTCAGGTTCTCGTTCACGTCATAGCCGGTCACCAGGTCCACCGTGGTGTACGCCTTGGCGAAGGTCGAACTGGACGAGGCCACCAGCTGCTTGCCGATGTGCTGCGCGCTGAGGTTCAACGACCACGCATCGGTCACGTCCCAGTTCAACGAGGTGTTGGCGGTGATCTTCGGCACCACCAGCAGGCTGGCACCGGTGGTGCGGTTCTTCGATTCCAGCATGCGCGTGGCATTGGTGGTCCAGCTCAGGCGTTCGTGCAGCGGCACGGTCACGCTGGCTTCCACGCCGCGCGTGCGGGCCTTCTGGATGTTCTGCGCCACCGTCCACCAGAAGCCGTTGACGAAGCTGGTGGTCTGGCCGGGGATGTCGCGCAGCGGCACCTGTTCGATCTTGTCGTCGAAGTTGGTCAGGAAGTAGGTGGCCGACGCCGACCAGCCGTTCTGGTCGAAGCCCACGCCCAGCTCGTAGTTGGTGCTGGTTTCCGGTTCCAGGTTCGGGTTGCCGGCCATGTAGCAGCCAGTGGTGCCGTCAGCGCTGACCAGGCGGCTGTTCCAGCCTTCCGGGGTCAGGCTGCCGCAGCCACGGCCACCGGACTGGGTGGCGGCACCGGCGGTGCCCTGCTTCAGGTTGGGCGCGCGGAAGCCCTTGGACACGCCGCCGCGCACGGTCCACGCATCCCCCGGGTGCCACACGCCGTAGATGCGCGGGCTGACGTTGTCGTCGTAGTTGTCGGTGTTGTCCCAGCGCACGCCCAGGGTCAGTACGAAGCGCTCGTGCAGGGTGATGTGGTCTTCAGCGAACAGTGCCCACGAATCGGCTTCGCTGGTCGGGCTGATGCGGCTGCTGCCGGTCCAGGTCACCGGCACGGTGCCGATGGTGTCGCTGTTTTCCAGCTGCTCGCGCTTCCACTGGCCGCCCACGTTGAGGCTGTGTTCGAAGCCCCAGTGGAAGCCGGTGGTGAAGGCGGTATCGAACACCGTTTCCTTGGAGTGGTTGCCCACCGCGCTGCCCTTGTCCTCGTAGTCGTTCTGCACAAGGGTGGTCTTGGAAGTGGTGGTGTCGCCGTAACGGCCATCGTGGCCGAGCACGTAGCCGGTCTGTACCAGCTTGGACAGGCCCCAGGCGTACACATCGCCGGCACCGGTGTTGCGCTGCACGCCGCGCGAGCCTTCGATGGTCAGCGCGTGGTCGTCGTTGAGGCGCCAGTGGAACTGCAGGTTGGCATTTTCCGCCTTGCTGCCGGGGGTCTGGTCTTCCAGGCGGTCGGATTTGCGGTCGGTGACGTTGGCACCGATGCGCACGCCGAGGTTGTCGGTGAGCGGGCCGCTGAACAGCGCGCCCATCTGCGTGGTGTCACCGCGCGTGGACGCGTCGGGCATGCTGTGGTTGAAGGTGACCGAGCCGCCCCAGTGGTCGGCGATCTTGCGGGTGATGATGTTGATCACGCCGCCCATTGCGTCCGAACCGTACAGCGAGGACATCGGGCCGCGCACCACTTCGATGCGCTCGATCATGTCCGGCGACAGCCAGTTCAGATCCTGCGGGCCAAGGTCGTCGCGGTAGTTCACGCCGGAGGAATTGCCCTGGCGGCGGCCGTCGATGAGGATCAGCGTGTACTGCTCGGGCAGGCCGCGCAGGCGGATCTTCGACTGCGCGCCGGACAGCGCATAACCGCCGGTCACGCCCGGCACGGTGCTCAGCAGCTGGCCGATGCTGGTGACCGGCTTGCGCTCGATCTCTTCGCGGCTGATGACGCTGATGCTGGCCGGCGCATCCTTGATCCACTGCTGGGCGCCGGTGGCGGTGACCACCACGGTATCCATCTGCTTGGCCGAAGCGGCATCAGCGGAGGCATCGGCGTGGGCGGTGCTGGCCAGTGCAAGGCCGATGGCGGCAGCCAGGGCGGCAACGGAACGACGGGGTTTCAGAACGGCGTGCGACATCGCGCAGTACTCCTGTTGAGGGTCCACTGGCGATGGCTGGGACGTCCGTGTGTGGGGGTTTCAGAATTCTTTAACAATCGTATCACGAATCATTCGCATTTGACATTTGGTGACACATGAACGCTTGCATGGGCGGCCCGAGGCCGCGCCGATCCAGCTGAAATCAGCGTCCTGCGTGAGGTGCTGGTGGAAACATGGCCGTTAGTTACCATTGGTAACTAATTACTCAACGAGCATCGCCCATGCACAGCCTCATCGTCGTCGCCCATCCCGATCCCGCCTCCCTCACCCATGCCGTCGCCGCCCGCATCGGCCGGGCCATCACCGGCGCCGACGCGCGCAACACCGTCACCGTGGCCGATCTCGCCGCCGAAGGCTTCGATCCCCGCTTCAACACCGCTGACATCGGCCTGTTCAAGCAGGGCGCAGCGGTGCCGGCCGACGTGGCCGCCGAGCACGCGCGCGTGGATTCCGCCGACACGCTGGTGCTGGTCTATCCGCTGTACTGGTGGTCGTTCCCGGCGTTGCTGAAGGGCTGGATCGACCGTGTGTTCACCCAGGGCTGGGCTTACGCCGACGGTGCCGACGGCAAGGTGGAAAAGAAGCTGCAGCGGCTGCAGGTGCACCTGGTCGGCATCGGTGGCGCGGGCGCGGAGATGATCGAACGGCGCGGCTATGGTGCGGCGATGAAGACGCAGATCGACATGGGCATCTTCGATTACTGCGGTGCCACCGTGCGTTCGTCCACGCTGCTGCTCGATGCTGACAGTGGCCAGGCGCAGGCGCATCTGCAGACCGCTGCGGACATCGGCCTTACCATAGGCACACCCGCCCGCTGACATGGAGCCGCTGCATGTCCACCACCGCCACGCCCACCCGCCGCCGGATGTCGCGCGAACAGCGCGGCCGCCAGTTGCTGGACGTGGCCTGGACCCTGGTGGGCGGCGAGGGCACCGATGCACTCAGCCTGGGCCGCCTGGCCGAGGCCGCAGGCGTGACCAAGCCCGTGGCCTACGATCACTTCACCACGCGCAACGGGCTGCTGGCCGCGCTGTACGCCGACTACGACCAGCGCCAGACCGCCGTGTTCGATGCGCGCATCGGCGCGGCGCCGGCGCGCCTGGATGCACGCGCGCAGGCCATCGCATCGGGCTACATCGATTGCGTGCTGTCGCAGGGCAGCGACATCCAGGCGATCCTTGCCGCATTGGCCGGCTCACCTGAGCTGCGCGACGTGCGCCACCGCTACCAGCAGGATTTCGTCGACCAATGCGCGCAGTGGCTGGGCGCGTTCGCGAACGACGGCAATGTGCCCGTGGCCGGGCGCTGGGCGATCCTGGGAGCCGCCGAGTCGCTGTCCGAAGCGGTGGCCGCGGGCGCGCTGCAGCAGCCGGATGCGGAAGCGGAGCTGCAGCGGCTGATCGTCGATACCGTCAACCGCGCGCGCTGATCGCCGCGTCGCGCTGCAGCTGCGCGAAACCTGCATGCAGGCACTGCTGGACCCACGCGTTCCGCGTTTCCCGCGTGGGCGCGCCGAGGGTGATGTTGATCAGCCGGTGCGTTGCCTCCTCGCTGTCGCGGCACGCGGTCGCCGCCAGGCAGAAGCCTGCCGCGCGGGTGTAGCCGGTCTTCAGGCCATCGATGCCGTCGCTGCCCAGCAGCGTGTTCTGGTTGTCCTTGCAGAACGTGCCGTGGCTGAAGTGGCGCTGCGCGGTGATGGCCAGCACCTGCGGATGATCGGCCAGCAGCCGCGCAGCGAGCATCGCCATGTCATGCGCGGTCGACACATGGCCGGGCGTGGTGATGCCCGAGACCGAGACGAAGTGCGTATCACGCAGGCCCATCCGCGCGGCGGTGTCGTTCATCCGCTGCACGTACGCAGCCTCCGAACCTGCCAGGTGGCGGGCCAGCGCCAGCGCGGCATCGTTGCCGGACACGATCATCAGGCCCTCCATCAGGCGGCCCAGGGTGATGGTCTCGCCCGGTACCAGGGCCATCCGCGTTTCGTCGGCAGCGACCGCGTGCACGTCGCGCGCATCGACCGTCGTTGTATCCGACCACGCGTGGCCATCGTGCGCGATGGCTTCATAGGCCACGTGCGCGGTCATCAGCTTGGTCAGCGAGGCCGGCGCGCGTGGCTGCCTGGCATCGTGCTGCTGCAGGATGCGCAGCGTGGCCGCATCCACGGTGATCGAAGAAAGTGCCGGTACCGGCGAATCGGTCAGTGACATCATCAACGCAATCGTACGCAGCGTGCAGGCAGCAATGCCGCACGAATCTGCAACATTGCAATGATATAACGAGCCGCTGTTGGCGGTGTCGCCGCCGTTCGTACCGCAGGAATCCCCATGACCCGACCCCTCGCGCGACGCTGGCTGTGCCCGTCGATCCTGGCTGCGCTTGCCGCGCTCACTGCCTGTCAGCCGACGACGCGCCCCGATGCGCCCGTGGCCACCGCCACGACCGCCGAAGCGCGTCCGCACAACGTCATCGTGATGATCAACGACGGCGCGGGCTGGGGTACCTGGGACGCGGCCGCATACTGGCAGTACGGCAGCCGCGAAGGCGCGCCGTATGCGGACTTCCCGCAGCGCCTGGCAGTCACCACGTTCCCGCTCAACGCCAGTGGCCAGCCCACCCGCGACGATTCGCAGCGCATCGGCTATGACCCCGCCCAGGCGTGGGACACCACCGAAGTTCCGGCACCGGATCTGCCCTTCGTCGCCTACCAGTACCTGGCGGCTGTGGCCACCGACAGCGCCGCCGCCGGCACCGCGTTGTCGTCCGGCGTAAAGACCTACAACAACGCCATCAACTACAACAACGATGGCCAGCCGGTGGAGTTCAACACCCTGCGTGCCAAGGCGCTGGGCATGGCCACCGGCGTGGTCACCTCGGTGCCGTTCCCGCATGCCACGCCGGCGGCGTTCGCTGCGCAGGCCGAATCGCGCAACAGCTACCACCAGATCGCCCACCAGATGCTGGCCCAGGGCCACATGGACCTGGTGATGGGCACCGGTGGCCCGGGTTACAGCGTCGATGGCAGGCCCTGCGTGGACGGCATGGACAAGGTTGCCGCCCAAGGCTGCCAGAACCCGTGGGAATGGGTGTCGCAGCAGGATTGGCAGCAGCTGGAAGCGGGCACGCCGATTGCCGGCAACCCGGCCGGAGCCTGGCGCCTGATCCGCAGCAAGGACGACTTCGCCGCGCTGGCCGACGGCCGCCTGCCGGCTGACCGCCCGCTGATCGGCGTGCCGCGCGTGGCCAACACCCTGCAGCAGGCGCGCCAGCTGCCGGTGGTCGGTCGCGATGCCGCCACGCCGTCAGGGGTGAAGAAGATCGACAGCGTGCCGGACCTGGCCACCATGACCCGGGGTGCGCTGCGCTTCCTGCAGCAGCGTTCGCCCAAGGGCCTGTTCCTGATGGTTGAAGGCGGTGCCACCGATTGGGCCGCGCACACCAGCGCCTGCGGTACCGAGTGGCATTACGGTGCCTGCACCGACCAGCCGCAGTACGGCCGCCTGATCGAGGAAACCGCCGAGTTCAACGACGCGGTGTCGGCGGTGGTCGCGTGGATCGAACAGAACGGCGGCTGGGAACGCAACCTGCTGATCGTCACCACCGACCACGACAACAGCATGCCGATGGGACCGGATGCGCAGAAGGTGGCCTTCGAGCCGGTGCGCAACAACGGCCGCGGGCAGATGCCGGGCATGAGTTTCCGCCCCACCGGCAACCACTCCAACGGCCTGGTGCCGCTGTGGGCCAAGGGCAACGGCGCCGAGCTGCTGGGCCAGCGCGTGCGCGGCGTCGATGCCGGCTACCGCCAGCACGTGCGCTGGAACGACGGCAGCTACATCGACAACACCGGCGTGGCCAAGGCCGTGCAGGACGCCCTGCAGCGCTGATCCGCCCTTTGTAGAGCCGAGCCATGCTCGACTGATCATCGCCCTTTGTAGAGCCGAGCCATGCTCGGCTGCTTTGGCTCTCTGTAGAGCCGAGCCCACGCTCGGCTGCTTTCCTACCCATCAACCACGCAGGTCAAAAACCGCGCCAGCACCGGGTTGCGGTTGTCCTGCTTCCAGAACACCACCTGCTGCACGCGCGGCGCGTCCTTCAGGCGAACGAAGGACACGCCGGGCATGCCCATGCGCTGCAGCGAGGCCGGCACCAGCGCGATGCCCAGCCCTTCGCCCACCAGGCTGACGATGCTCTGCTGAAGCTGCGCTTCCAGCCGCACATCGGCCTGCAGGCCGGCGGCATGGAAGCTGGCTTCGATGGCTTCGCGCAGGGTTGGCACCACGTCGGCCGGCGCGGTGATCAGTGCTTCGCCTGCCAGGGCGGTGATATCGACGCTGCGACGGCGGGCCAGGCGATGGTCGGCCGGCACCACCACGCACAGCGGCTCTTCCTGCAGCGGCAGCAGTTCCAGCCCGCGCAGCGACGCCGGCGCAAAGCCGATACCCGCATCCAGCGCACCCGAGCGGACGCCGTCCAGCAGGGCCATCGGCAGCGCCTCACGCAACCGCAGCTGCACCTGTGGATGCGCGGCAATGAAGCGACGGGCCAGCGGCGGTACCGAGCTGTGCGCCGCATGCATCATGAAGCCCACCTGCAGCTCGCCCAGCTCGCCCGCACCCACCTGACGGGCAGCGTGGCAGGCCTGCTGCAGGGCATTCATCACTCCGCGTGCATCTTCCTGGAAACGCTGGCCGGCGGCTGTCAGGCGCACGTGGCGCGAGTCGCGCTCCAGCAGCGCCACGCCCAGGGATTCCTCCAGCGCGGCGATCTGCCGGCTCAGCGGCGGCTGGGTGACATTGAGGCGTTCGGCGGCGCGACCGAAGTGCAGGGTTTCAGCGACGGCCAGGAAGTAACGCAGCGGGCGGATGTCGATCATGCGCGAATGGTATCGCTGGCGCCCGTTAAAAGCATTGGAAGGTATTGATGATGGCGCGTAGCCTGCGCGGCATTCCCTCCCTCCGCGCTGCCCATGCTGTCCGTCCTGGCCATCGTCCTTCCCGTGTTCGCGCTGATCTTTGCTGGCTGGCTGGCCCGCCGCAGTGGCGCGCTGGGCCCGCACTCGACCAGCGAACTGAACCGGTTCGTGGTGCAGCTGGCGCTGCCGGCGCTGCTGTTCGACGTGGTCGCCAACGCGCACTGGCAACAATTGTGGCACCCGGGCTTCATCGCCAGCTTCGGCGGTGGCACGGCGCTGCTGTTTGCCGCCACGGTGTGGTGGCGCCGACGCCGCGGCCACGCGCTGGCCGATGCCAGCATCGACGGGCTCAACGCCGCTTATGCCAACACCGGTTTCGTCGGCTTTCCGCTGGCGGTGGCCGCGCTCGGGCAGTCGGCGCTGGCGCCGACCCTGGTCGCGACCCTGCTGACGGTGTGCGTGTTGTTTGCCGCCGCCATCGTGCTGATCGAGATCGGCCTGCAGCGCGAGCAGCGCCTGCATCATCTGCTGGGCAAGGTGGCGCGCTCGCTGCTGCGCAATCCGCTGCTGCTGGCGCCGCTGGCCGGCGTGCTGCCGATGGCGCTGGGCCTGTCGATGCCCGCACCGGCGGAAACGTTCCTGAAGCTGCTGGGCGGTGCGGCGGCGCCGTGCGCGCTGATCGCGCTGGGCCTGTTCCTCGGAGAGCGGCGCTCGCCCGTGCCGGGTGCTGGGCGCAGTGCCGTGGTGCTGGGCGGGTTGAAGCTGCTGGTGCACCCCCTGCTGGTGTGGCTGCTGGCCACGCAGGTATTCGCACTGCCGGCCGCGCTGGCGCACGCCGCCGTGCTGATGGCCGTGCTGCCCACCGGTACGGGGCCCTTCATGCTGGCCGAATTCCACCGCCGCGAAGCATCGACCACGGCGGCCACGGTGCTGGGAACAACCCTGTTGTCCCTGCTGACGGTGACCGGATACCTGGCGCTGCTGCAACGGTAGAGCCGAGCCCATGCTCGGCTGCTTCTCGCTCTTTGTAGAGTCGAGGTTGCTCGACTGCTTCTGCCGCTTCAGTCGAGCAAGCTCGACTCTACAGAACGCAAGCGCCCTCACCGCACCAGTGTCACCGCCTGCCCGGCACGCGCGAACGCTTCGCCCAGCAGCGGCCCCTGCTTGATCGCCTCCACTTCGGCGAACAACGCCTGCAGCGCATCTGCCGGCCGCGATGCCGGGGCCGCAACCGCCTGCTGGATCGCGGTGAAACGATCAGCCAGCACCCGATGCCCGGGATGCGCCTGCGCCCAGGCCTGCAATGGTTGGCGGACCCCCGCCGCCGCATCCAGCTGCTGCTGGTCGAACAGCTCGATCGCCGCGGCCGAGGTGGCGGCGCGTTCGATCTGCGCGTGCTGCAGTTCGCGGCTCAGGTACAGGTCATAGGCCGCACCGCGGCCCACCGCGATACGCACGCCTTCGCGGTCGAGGTCGGCCACCGTGCGCGCAGGGCTGGCCTCGCGCAGCAGGTAGGTGCCTTCGATTTCCACGTACGGCGCACTGAAGGCAATGTGGTCGGCACGCGCCGGGTCCACCGCCAGGAAGGCCAGGTCCCAGGCGTCGTCTGCGGCTGCGGCCACGACCGAGGCCGCTGCCTCGTGGCAGGTGAAGCGGGCCTGCACGCCCAGCCGCTGCGCCAGCGCCGTGGCCAGTTCCAGCGATGGCCCGCGCGGCGACCGGGCATCGCCCTGGGCCAGCACCGGATTGCCCAGGTTGATCGCTACCCACAGGTGGCCGTGCGGCGCCAGCGCGTGGCGGTGGTCGGACAAGGGCATGCGGTGCTCCAGCAGGACGCGGGGGAGCTTCAGCATGCCAACGGCGGCGTGCGGACCGCGTGCGCGTGCGCTTACGCCTGTGCGGCAAACGTGCCGTGGAAGCCCAGCGGCACCGCATAGGGCAGCCACGCCTGCGCCAGCGGACCGTCCTGCACGTGGCGCGCATCGAGCACGGCAAGGCCGCTGCGCTTGTTCACCGGGTCCAGCAACGTGCCAACCAGCCAGCCATCATCGGGATTGCGGCTGCCGGGGCGGGGCACGAACACATGCTCCTCGGCCATGATGTCGCTGCCGTAGCGCCACACCTGGCGGCGCCCGCGCTCCACGTCGAACGCCGCGACTGCATTGAAGTACGGCGTGTTGCTGGCGCCATCGACCGTCGGTGCATACAGGCGGGCGGCGCGGCTGTCGGGCGTGCGCGGGTCGAACAGCGGGAACTCCACCGTGCTGATGTCCGTGTCCTGCCAGCGTGCCTGGCCGCGGCGCAGGTCCAGGTGCAGTTCCACCAGGGTGCTGTGGCCGTTGGTGGCATGCGCGCCGTCGCCGGCCATCGCTTCCTTCATCGGCGAACGCGCTTCGTCCATGTTGTCGCGGCGCACGGCGCGCACCACGATGCCGTCCCTGCTCCGGTGCGCGTCACCGAAGTGGTAGATCGCCGCGAACGGTGCTTCAAACCATTGCGCCTTGTCCGGGGCGTCCTTGGCGACCACCGCGATGTTGGCCGCGCGCTGCGGTGCGAACTGCATGCGTTCGAAGAAGCTGCCGCCGCTCTCCTTGAAGTCGAAGGGCGCCAGCACGAACACCAGGTGCGTGTCGGTCATGGTGAAGGCATGCAGGTAGCCGCGGCCCGGCGTGGCGATCACATCGGCGCTGCGCAGCTGGCCGTCCTTGCCGATGTGCCAGACCAGCAGGCCGGCGCCACCCATCAGGCTGATCGAACCGAAGTTCCAGACGCTGCCGTCGCGGTCCACCAGCGGGTGCGCCGAGAACGGCAGGGCCGCCAGGTCGGGGCGCCAGGTCACCGGGCCGATGGTTTCCAGCGAATCGGGGTGGACCTCGAACGCCGAACCGGATTCGCACAGGGCGAACACACGGCCATTGAGCGCCATCACCGAGGTGTTGGCCACGTTGGCATCGTCGTTGTTGCGCACCGCCTGCGCGTTGGGGACGCTGGTGCCGGCGGCGGGGTAGAGGAAGCGCCCGGCCTTCTGTTCACGGGTGAACTTGGGCGTGGCCACCATGCGCGCGCGGTGGGTCAGGCTGCCGTCGCCATTGAAATGCCAGCCGTGGACCATGCCGTCGCCGTCGAACCAGTGGTCGTAGCGCAGGGTGCCGCGCTCGCTCCAGGCCGGGCCGTTGCGGTACAGGGTGCCGGCCAGGCCGGCGGGCAGCCGCCCCTGCAGCTGCACCGTGGCCGGGCCCAGCGTCTCGCTGCTCACCCCGCGCCAGCCCAGCAGCCATGGATGCTCCTGCAGGCCCTGGGCAAACTGCGCCGGGTCGTTGGCGAAGGCCGGGGCGCTGCGCAGGGCGGTGGCGCCCAGGGCCAGGCCAGCGGTGCTGCTGATCAGGGTGCGGAGGAAGCGGCGGCGATCCATGGCGGGCCTCGGTGCAGGTGGGGAATCAGCGCAGGGTGATGTCGATGGCGGTGCCGGCGGCGGGCAGCGTGAAGCGGGCTTCCTCGAAGGTCGGCTTGCGCATCACCTGCGGATTGTTGCTGAAGCCGTAGCCTTCGATCGGCATGCCCACCAGGTTGGTGTCGAGCTTGCCGTTGTCATTCTCGTCGTGGGTCAGCAGCACGGCGTAGCTGCCGGCCGGCAGATCCTTGAAGGTGAAGTGCAGGCTGTCGCCCTGCGGGTGTGCCTGCTGTGCCTGCACCGGTGCGGCCTTGCCGTTCCAGGCCTCGTCGGAGGACACCAGGGCGGCACGCAGGGTACCGGTCTGGGCGCGGACATCGTGCACGTTCACGGTCAGCTCGGCGGCGTGGGCGGTGCCGGCCAGCAGCAGGCCAGCAAGCAGGGAGCAGGTCAGGGCGGTGCGGATCATGGCGGCGGTTCCGTCTGGAGGTGTGGGGCCAGTCTGCGCCGGGGCCTGGCCGGGGTTCAGGGCCAGTGGTCATCGATCCGACGTGCCAGAAGTCACTTTCTGCGCCGGACCCATTGCCGTCGGGTGCCCGCGCCGGTCAGCATGCGGCCATGCCCAGCCTGCTCCGCCATCTGCTGCGTCCCCTCAGCCTCGCCGGCGCGGTCACCGTGCTGGTGGTCGGCCTGTCGTTCGGCGTGCAACGCAGCGATGCCGGGGCGAGCCTGCTGCTGCTCGGTGTGTTCCTGCTGCTGTTCGTGGCGCACGGCTGGGCGCGGTTGCCCACCCGTGTGCGCGCGGTGGCCGCCGTGCTGCAGGCGCTGCTGGCCGTCGCCCTCATCGCCCTGCAGCCACGCACCGGTACTGCACCGGTGCTGCTGGTGGTGCTGGTCGCACAGCTGGCCGAGCATTGGCCGCCGCGCTTCGTGCTGGTGGTTGCGCTGCTGGCCAACCTGGCCGAGTACGCCGTGCTGCGCCACAGCGGTTTCACCCAGCCGCTGCTGGTGGTGCTGCTGTACGGTGGCTTCCAGGCTTTCGCCGCGCTGACCGCGCACTACGCGCGCAGCACGGCGCTGGCCCGCGACGAGCTGGCGCGGGTCAACGCCGATCTGCTGGCCACCCGTGCCCTGCTGGCCGACAGCGCCCGCGATGCCGAGCGGCTGCGCCTGGCGCGCGAGCTGCACGACGTGGCGGGGCACAAGCTCACGGCCATGCGCCTCAACCTGCGCGCGCTGGCCGCCGATCCGGTACTGGCCGGGCGCGAGGGGCTGCAGACCGCCGAACAGCTGTCCGGCGAACTGCTGTCCGACATCCGCCAGGTCGTGCAGTCCATGCGCGATGACCGTGGCCTGGACCTGGATACCGCCCTGCATGCACTGGCCGCGCCGTTTCCGCGCCCGCGCCTGCAGCTGCAGATTGCCGATGGCGTGCGGGTGACCGACCCGCGCACGGCCGAGACCGTGCTGCGCCTGGTGCAGGAAGCCCTGACCAATGCCGCACGGCATGGCGAAGCCGATAACGTGTGGCTGACAATGACGGAAGAGGAGTCCAGGTTGCGTATCGATATCCGCGATGACGGCCAGCGCGCCGAGCGCATCCGCGAAGGCAATGGCATTTCCGGCATGCGCGAGCGGCTGGCCGACGTGCACGGCCAGCTCGAGCTGGCCCGTACCGAGCAGGGCGGCATGCACCTGATCGCGCGGTTGCCGGCATGAGCGGCGCACCGATCCGCGTCGCCCTGGCCGATGACCAGGCCCTGGTCCGTGCCGGCCTGCGTGCGCTGCTGCAGGGGCTGGGCGTACAGGTGGTGCTGGAAGCCGAGGATGGCCAGGCGCTGCTGGATGCACTGGCCACCCAGCCGGTGGACGTGGTGCTCAGCGATATCCGCATGCCCGGCCTGGATGGCATCGGGGCGCTGCGCCAGCTGCGCGCCCGCGGCGATGCCACGCCCTGCCTGCTGCTGACCACCTTCGATGAAAGCGACCTGCTGCTGCGCGCCAGCGAAGCCGGTGCACAGGGGTTCCTGTTGAAAGATGCAGCGCCGGCCGACCTGCGCGAGGCGATCGAGCGGGTGGCCGCCGGCGAAACCCTGCTGCTGCCGGTCAGCACCGAACCGGTGCGCTCGCGCTACCGTTTCCACGACGAAGCACCGCCCAGCGATACCTTCGGCGAACGCGAAGTGGCCATCCTGCGCCTGCTGGCCGGCGGCTACAGCAACAAGGAAATCGCGCGCAGCCTGTTCCTGGCCGAAGGCACGGTGAAGAACTACGTGTCCACCATCCTCGACAAGCTCGGCACCCGCGACCGTACCCGCGCAGTGCTGAAGGCGATTACCCTGCGCATTATCTGAAGCGGAGTGGTGCAGCGATGAACCCTGTCATGCATGTCGAGATTGCGGTGGCCGACCTGGCCCGCGCCATCGCGTTCTACCAGCAGTGGCTGCAGGTGGTGATCGACGCCCCGGTGCATGTGCACGACTGCACGATGGCCTACCTGCCGTTCGAGGATGACGCCGGCGGCGCCAGCATGGCCCTGGTGCACGGCGCGGACTATCGCCCGTCCGAGCAGGGCGCGCGCATCTACATCGGTGTCGATGATCTGGACGCGAGCCTGGCCCGCGCGCAGCAGGCCGGTGCCGCGCTGCGTTTCGGCCCCGCCGAGGCCGGCGGCTGGCGCGTGGCGGAGATCGCCGACAGCGAAGGCAACCGCATCGCCATGCAGGCCCCGATAGCGACCTGACACCCCTCTGTAGAGCCGAGCCCATGCTCGGCTGCCGTTGGCCCGTAGAGTCGAGCTTGCTCGACTGCTCCGCGCACCCAGTCGAGCAAGCTTGTATGTTCCTCCCGGCTCCCACGAGGTATGTAGGAGCCAGGGTGGAGGGACCGTCAAGCAAG
>NZ_JBYSZR010000018.1:34489-90909 GCF_058787375.1 Stenotrophomonas sp. FW305-3-2-15-E-LB1 | reverse complement strand
CGGCGACCAAGCCCCCATGGATGGGTTTACGGCGTCCCCGCAAACCCACAGTGCCCCGCCATCCCACGGAATGCAGGGTTTTGACGTTGACGTTGCTTCTGCAGGTGCAGGGCTGCAAGCCCTGCAGAAAACCCCACCTTCAATCGTGGCCGGTGTCATCCAGGCTGATGATCCCGCGACGCAGCGCCTGCGTCACCGCATGCGTGCGATCACCCACGCCCAGCTTGTCCATCAGGCTCTTCATGTGCGCCTTCACCGTCTGCTCGGATATCTGCATCCGCTCGCCAATGCGCTTGTTCGACAGGCCGCCGGCCACGTGCCGCAGCACCTCCGTCTCGCGCGGCGACAGCCGGTCCTCCACCACGTGCGCGGCAATGCTCGCTGCCACGGCCGGTGGAATCGCGGCGCGCCGGCCGCCAGCCACCGTGCGGATCGTGTCCACCAGCTCGTGGCGCAGCATGTCCTTGAGCAGGTAGGCGCTGGCACCGGCCTGCAGCGCACGTACCGCGCGCACATCGCCGCGGTAGGTGGTCAGCACGATGATGCGTGCGCGCGGATCCAGTGCACGGATCCGCACGATCGCTTCCACGCCGTCCAGGCGCGGCATCTGCAGGTCCATCAGCACCACGTCTGGCTGCAGTTCCTGGTAGCGCGCGATCGCTTCTTCGCCATCGGCGGCTTCGCCCAGCAGGCGCAGGTCCGGTTGCGCGCCGAGCAGGGCGGCCAGGCCGTCGCGCAGCAGGGGGTGGTCATCAACCACCAGCACGCCGATCGGGGAAGGGGATTCAGTCATCGCGTTTTCTGCTCCAGGGCCAGCGCCAACGCGGCGGCCGGCGGTGATACAGGCGCCGTGCGGGGACCGCCAGCGCCACTTCGGTGCCCAGTCCCGGGCGGGTCCACAGCTGCAGTTCGGCACCCAGGCGTTGCGCGCGTTCGCGCATGCCCTGCAGGCCCCAGTGGCCATGGCCGGCATCGTCGTCGGCGATGCCCACGCCGTCATCGCGCACGTGCAGCAGGAAACAACGGCTGCCGTAGGACAGTTCCACTTCGATGGCGCTGGCCTCGGCATGGCGCAATGCGTTGCGGATCGCTTCGCGGCCGATCAGGAACACCTCTTCCACCGCATCGGGTTGCAGCGGCGGCGGTGTGCCCTCCACGGTCAGCCGCAGCGGGTTGGTGCCCTGGCCGGCGTATTCGGCGTGCACGTCGGCCAGCGCGGTGGCCAGGTCACGGCCGGCGAACGGACCATCCCGCAGCGCGTTGACCCGTTCGCGGCCCTCGGCGAGGTTGCGCTCTGCCAGCTGCATTGCCGATTCCAGCTGGGTGCGCACGCTGTCCGGCGTCTGCGCCGATTGGCTGATGGCGTGCAGGCGCAGGATCAGTCCCTGGCTGCCCTGCAGCAGGGTGTCGTGCAGGTCGCGCGCGATGCGCTCGCGTTCTCCGTGGCGTTCCTGCAGGCGGGCACGGAACAGCGCGGCCAGCTGGCCGCTTCGGATGCGCACGGCCAGTACCAGCGCCGCCAGCAGCAGCGCAGCGCACAGCAGCTTGAACCAGACCGTCTGCACGAACGTGGCGGCGATGCTGAAGGTTCGGCTGGCCGGCGCCGTACTCCAGACGCCGTCTTCGTTGGCCGCCTCCACATCGAAGCGGTACGTGCCCGGGGCCAGGTTGGTGTAGTAGGCACGGGTGCTGCTGCCGGCGTCCTGCCAACCCTCGTCCACGCCGGTCAGCCGGTAGCGATAGCGGTTGCGTTCCGGGCGGGCCAGCGACAGCGCCACATAGTCGATCTGCAGCTGGGTGGTGCCGGCTGGCAGGCGCAATCCTTCCCGCAGCGGTGCCTGGGTGGCGCCGTAGAGCACATCGCCGATGCGGACGCCGGGTGCCAGGGTGTTGCGGTGCGCGGCGTTGGTGTCCAGCCATGCCAACCCCTGGTTGGTGGCCAGCCAGAGCAGGCCGTCGGCGGCCTGGACGGCCGTGGGGATCGGGCCGCTCTGCAGGGCGATGCCAGGCATGCCGTCCACGGCATCGAACAGCCGCGGTGCCACCGGTTGATGGCTGCGTACAGCATCGCGCAGGGCCGTGCGGTCCAGTCGCACAAGCCCGCGGCTGCCATTGAGCCAGAGCCGCCCGTGTGCATCGGCGACCATGCCGGTGATGCCTTCCAGCACGCCCGCCATATCCGTGCGCACTTCGCTGAAGGGGGCCTCGCCGATGCGCGCGGCCAGCCCGGCTTCGCCGGCCACCAGCAGCATGTCCTGGTCCTGCAGCAGGGCGGTCACCGGCCCGACGGCGAGGCCCTGGCGCGCATCGAAGGTCGCCACGCCGCTGGCATCCATGCGCCGCAGGCGGCCATCGGCATAGCCCAGCAGCAGGGCGCCATCGCTGCCCATCGCCATCGTCGAACATGCCTGCTCGGGCAGGCGCGCCTGGCGGTACCACTGCGCATGCTGGTAGTGCAGGACGCCGCGCTCGCCGACACAGGCCCAGGCTTCCTCGTCGTTGGGGAACAGCACCGCCTGCAGGGATTGACCGGTGTACGGGGCTGGCGACGGAATGCGGGTCGCGTGGCCGTTGACGGTGCGGACCAGGTTGATCCAGTCGAACTGCCACAGCGGTGTCGGCGCCTGGCGCGCGGCCTCCTGCAGCTGCGCGGCGCGCTCGCCCAGCAGTGAGCGGCGCAGGTCGTAGGGTTTCAGATCCTCGCCATAGCCATACACGCGCCCGTCGCTGGCACGTACCAGCGAGCGGTAGGGATCGGTGGGGCCGGCCGCCAGGGCCTGCACGCTGCGCGCGCGGAAGCGGTTGAGGCCGAGGTTGGTGCCGACCCAGAGATTGCCTTCGCGGTCGAGGAGGACCGGCACCGCCGACGTCGCGGTCAGGCCCTGCGGCGTATCGAAACGCTCCATGTGCGTGGCCTGGTCACCTTCGAAGGTGACCCTTGCCACGCCGCCGTGCGGGCTCATGGTGGCCCACAGCGCGCCATCGGCAGTGAACTGCAGGCGCGCTGCGACCAGCTCGGGCAGGCGCCGCGCCTCGCGCTCGGCGGCAGGCAGCAGGCCCTGCGCGTTGGCCAGTGGCGAGGTGCCCCGGTTGCGGTCGGCCAGCCAGATCTCGCCGCGCGGGCTTTCCGCCAGCGAGGCCATCTGCGAGACGGCAATCCCGGTGTCCTCGAACGTGCTGGCACCGGCTGGCCGTCGCCAGACCTTCAGGTCGGCCAGCACCCAGAACGTGCCGTGGCGGTCATGCAGCAGCCACTGCACGCGGCGCTCGGGAACGCCGCTGCCGACGGGCAACGCACGCCAGTGCAGGCCATCGAACCAGCGCAGGCCACCGTTGATGGCCGCCCACAGGTGGCCATCGCGGTCACGGCTGAAGTGGGGCACCACGCCCGTTGGCACGCCCTGGCCACGGCCGAAGCTGCGCAGGTGCGCCGCAGAGAGCTGGCTGATGCCGGCCTGGAAGTAGCCGATCCACAGGCTGTCGTCGGCATCCAGGGCCAGGCTGACCATGTTGGTGGACGGGAACGCGGAACCGGCCGGTGCCGGCTGTCGTTCGAAGCGACGGCCGTCGAAGCGGTACAGCCCCGAACCGGTCGCAAGCCACAGCATGCCCTGGTGGTCCTGGGCGATGTCCCAGATGTCGCCGGGCGCCCCCTGGCCCACCCGCCATGCCGTGTGCTGGTAGCCGGGCATGCCGTTGGCCACGACCGGGCGCTGCTCGGCGAAGGCGGGCAGGGCGATCAGCAGCAGGCACGTCAGCAGCGCCGACAGTCGACGCAGGAAGGGGAAGGGGCGGCCACGCATGGGCAGCATTCTGGCAGGTGCGGGGCAGGCCAGGGTGACCCGAACGGGGTAGGCGCGGTGGCCGCCGGATCAGCTATCACGCCGGCAATGGAGTGGCGGAGGCTGAGGATGCAGCGGCTGTTCGTGATGTTCCCTGATCGCGGGCCCGGGCTGGGCCTGCTCTGGCTGCGCCTGTGCCTGGCCGGTGCGTTGTGCGCGCCAGGCCTGCATGACGGCGGGCTGGTGGTGCTGTGCGCGCTCGGCGTGGCACTGCTGGTACTGGGCTGGCTGACCCCGCTGTCGGCCGGGCTGGCCTGTGCCGGGCTGTGGCTGCAGGGCGCGGCATTGCCGCTGCTGGCGCTGCCGCTGGCCTTGCTGCTGCTGGGGCCGGGCGCCTATTCGCTGGATGCGCGGCAGTTCGGCCGGCGCCGGCTGGGCCGGCGGCCTCCCCCGAATGGGTGAGTGGCAGCCACGACCGACGGGGGTACGGCGCCAGCGCCGTCCACCGCACCATGGGACACCCCGTCGCGGTGCTCTGTCATGGCCGAAGCTACACCGCCCGTCGTCCTTGCCGCCGCGCTGGCGCCGCACCAGGCTGCCGCCCTGCAGCGCGCACTGCACTACATCGATGCGCACCTGTCGCAGCCGCTGCGGGTGACCGAGCTGGCCGAAGTCGCGTGCGTGAGCCGTTTCCACCTCGTGCGGCTGTTCCGCACCGGCACCGGTGCGAGCCCGCTGCGCTATCTGCGCCGCCGCCGCATCGAACGCGCGCGGCAGCTGCTGCCGGCCGCGGACCAGCCGATGTCCCGCCTGGCCCAGCACCTGGGCTTCTTCGACCAGAGCCATTTCGTCCGCAGCTTCCGTGCCGAGACCGGGTGCAGCCCCGGCCAGTACCTCGCCGGTGATGCCGCGCTGCACCTGCCCGCTGTCCATCCCTCTTCTGTTGCCCCGCCCACTACTGGAACCCACCCATGACCACCGCTACCGCCACGCCTGCCAAGGGCCTGCTTTCCCCGACCGACCACGCCCTGGTGCTGATCGACTTCCAGTCGCAGATGGCGTTCGCCACCCACACCATCGATATCTCCGCGCTGCGCAACAACGTGTCGCTGATCAGCAAGGGCGCCAAGGGCTTCAACGTGCCGGTGGTGCTGACCACGGTTGCCGAGCAGTCGTTCTCCGGCCCGATGTTCCCGGAACTGCCGGAGATCTTCCCCGGCCAGGCCGTGTTCGACCGCACCTCGATGAATACCTGGGAAGACCAGCCGGTGATCGATGAGATCAACCGCATCGGCAAGCAGCGCCTGGTGCTGGCGGGCCTGTGGACCAGCGTGTGCATCGTCGGCCCGACCCTGTCGGCGCTGGAGCAGGGCTTCGAGGTCTACGTGATCACCGATGCCTGCGGCGATGTCAGCGACGAAGCGCACGAGCGTGCCATCACCCGCATGGTGCAGGCCGGCGCGCGCCCGATCACCAGCGTGCAGTACCTGCTGGAACTGCAGCGCGACTGGGCACGCGGCGAGACCTATGGCCTGACCACCGGCATCGCCCGCGACCACGCCGGCGGCTACGGCATCGGCATCCAGTACGCCAAGACCATGTTCGGCGCGCAGGAAGGCGGCCACTGAACATGGACAGCGGGCACGGCCTGGACCTTGCCCTGCTGATCCTGCGCGTGGCAGCGGGAGGCTTCCTGCTGCCACATGCGCTTGGCAAACTGTTCGGCTGGTTCGGTGGCCCTGGCCTGGCCGGGTTTGCCGGAGAACTGCGTGGCTTCGGCCTGCCAGCGGTGGCCCCGCTGCCGCTGTTGCTGGCGTTGCTGCAGGTCGCGTCCGGGCTGGCTGTGCTGCTGGGCTGGCAGACCCGTGGTGCGGCGCTGCTCGCGGCCGCGTTCATTGCCTTCACCGCGCTGCTGGCCCTGCCCAAGGGCTGGTTCTGGATGCGTGGCGGCACCGAATACCCGTTGATGTGGACGCTGGCACTGCTGGCGATCGCCTTGGCCGGTCCGGGCGCCTGGGCGCTCGATGGCCTGGCGCGTGCTGGAGACATTGCATGAGTTCTTCCCCCCTCGACCCTGGCCGACGCAACGTCGTGCTGGCCAGCGGCGCCGCGATGGCGCTGGGGCTGGCCGGCGGTGCCGCTGCGGCCATCGATTCCATACCGAAGGAGCGTCGCATGAGCACGCTGGTCATCAGAAACGCCCGCATCACCACCCTGGACCCGCAGCAGCCGCATGCGCAGGCGCTGGCCGTGCAGAACGGCCGCATTGCCGCTGTCGGCAGCGACGAGCAGATCATGCGCGAGTGGGGCAACGAGGCCACCATCCTCGACGCGCAGGGCCGCCGCATTGTGCCGGGCCTCAATGACAGCCACACCCACCTGATCCGCGGTGGCCTGAACTACAACCTGGAGCTGCGCTGGGACGGCCTGCGCTCGCTGGCCGATGCCATGGCCATGCTGAAGGCCCAGGTCGACCGCACCCCGGCGCCGCAATGGGTGCGCGTGGTCGGTGGTTTCACTGCCGCGCAGTTCAACGAGAAGCGCCTGCCGACGCTGCAGGAACTCAACGACATCGCACCGGACACGCCGGTGTTCCTGCTGCACCTGTACGACCGCGCGCTGCTCAACCGCGCGGCGCTGCGTGCCTGTGGCTACACCAAGGAAACACCGGACCCACCGGGCGGCCAGATCGTGCGCGACTCGCTGGGCAACCCGACTGGGCTGCTGCTGGCCAAGCCCAACGCGCTCATCCTGTACGCGACGCTGGCCAAGGGCCCGCGCCTGCCGATCGAGTACCAGTCCAATTCCACCCGCCACTTCATGCGCGAGTTGAACCGCCTGGGCATCACCTCGGTGATCGATGCCGGTGGTGGCTTCCAGAATTACCCCGAGGACTACCAGGTCATCGAGCAGCTGCATCGCGATGACCAGCTGACCGTACGCATCGCCTACAACCTGTTCACCCAGAACAAGGGCAACGAGGTCAACGATTTCCGCGGATGGAGCGAAATCCTGCAGCCGCGCCAGGGCGATGATCTGCTGCGCCACAACGGGGCCGGCGAAATGCTGGTGTTCTCGGCAGCCGATTTCGAGCTGTTCAACGAACCGCGCCCGGAACTGCCGCCGGAGCTGGAGCCCGAACTGCACGATGTGGTCAAGCTGCTGGTGCAGAAACGCTGGCCATTCCGCATCCACGCCACGTATGACGAGAGCATCACCCGCATCCTCGACGTCTACGAGCAGGTGAACCGCGAAATCCCGTTCGACGGGCTGCGCTGGTTCATCGACCACGCCGAAACCATCACCCCGCGCAACATCGAGCGCATCCGTGCGCTGGGCGGCGGCATCGCCGTGCAGCACCGCATGGCCTACCAGGGCGAGGCGTTCGTCGAGCGCTACGGCGTGCAGGCCGCGCGGCACACGCCGCCGGTCAAGCGCATGCTGGCCGAAGGCGTGCCGGTGGGTGCCGGTACCGATGCCACCCGCGTGGCCAGCTACAACCCCTGGGTAGCACTGTCGTGGCTGGTGACCGGGCGTACCGTCGGTGGCCTGGCGCTGTATGGCGACGAGAACCTGCTGGAGCGCGAACAGGCCCTGCGCCTGTGGACGCAGGGCAGCGCGTGGTTCTCCGGCGACGAAGCCGTGAAGGGCACGCTGAAGCAAGGCCAGCTGGCTGACTTCATCCTGCTGTCGGCCGACTTCTTCCGTGTCGATGATGCGCAGATCGCCGACATCACCAGCCTGCTGACCGTGGTCGGTGGCCGCATCGTGCATGCCGATGGTGACTACGCTGGCCTGGCCCCGCAGCTGCCGCCGGCGATGCCGGACTGGTCGCCGGTCAACAGATTCGGTGGCTACCACGTCGGCGGCATCGCCACCGGCCTGGCCGCCGCCCACCGTCATCATCACGGCGTGGCCTGCGGCACCCACGGCGCGCACGGCCATGCCGCGCAGCACGCCGCGCCCACCGATGACCTGACCGCGTTCTGGGGTGCGATGGGATGCTCATGTTTCGCGTTCTGAACCACGCCGGTGCCGCGGGCACGGTGGACGCATCGATCGTTGGAGCAAGGCCATGGTGAACGCACCCCCGCCGCAGGCACCCGCACAGACTGCCGGTGCCTGGTCCCCGCTGAAGATCAGCATGTTCCGCGCACTGTGGCTGGCCATCCTGGCCAGCAACATCGGCACCTGGGTCAATGATGTTGCCGCCGCCTGGGTGATGGCCGAACGCACCGGTTCGCCGCTGATGGTGGCCCTGGTGCAGTCGGCCACCACGGTGCCCATCGTGCTGCTGGCGCTGGTCGCCGGCACGCTGGCCGACATCGTCGACCGCCGCAGGTACCTGTTGTTCACCCAGGGCTGGATGCTGCTGGTGGCGGCGGTGATGGCAGCGCTGACCGCCACCGGCCACCTGAGCCCGAACCTGCTGGTGGTGCTGACCTTCTGCATGGGCTGCGGCGCGGCGATGGCGATGCCCGCACAGGCCGCCATCGTCTCCGAGCTGGTGCCGCAACCGATGCTGGCCTCGGCGGTGGCGCTGAACTCGATCGGCATCAACATCGCCCGGTCGATCGGCCCGGCCATCGGTGGCGTCATCGTGGCGCAGCTGGGCGCGGTCTGGGCATTCGGCTTCAATGCCATCACGTTCGCGGCGATGTTGTTCGTGGTGTGGGGCTGGAAGCGCGATCCGAAGGCTTCGAGCCTGCCGCCTGAAGGGTTCGGCGCTGGCCTGAAGGCCGGCCTGCGCTATGCCAGCCGTGCCGGGCGCCTGCAGGCAGTGCTGATCAAATCGGTTGGCTTCTTCTTCTTTGCTGCAGCGATGAACGCGATGCTGCCGGTGGTGGTCCGTGGCCAGATGCACGGCGGGGCAGGGCAGTACGGCATCCTGCTGGGCTGCATCGGCATTGGTGCAGTGGGCGGCGCGCTGCTGCTGCCCAAGCTGCGTGCGAAGCTCGACCGCGACCTGCTGGTGCTGCTGGCGACCCTGGCGCTGGCGGCAAGCCTGGTCGGCCTGGCGTTGACCCGCAGCTGGTTCGTGCTGCCGCTGGTGATGCTGGTCAATGGCTTTGCCTGGATCACCGTGCTGTCCTCGCTGCAGATCGCTGCGCAGACCGCGGTGCCGGCATGGGTGCGCGCGCGTGCATTGGCCCTTTACATCATGGTGTTCTCGGCTGGCATGGCCGCCGGTGGCCTGAGCTGGGGCGCGCTGGCGCAGCGCACCTCGCCGGAGCTTGCGCTGCTGGTGGCTGCTGCGGGTGCGGTGATCGGTGGCCTGCTGGTCTGGCGCGTGCGCATTGCCGGTACCGAGGAACTGAACCTGCGCCCGGCCGGGCACTGGCCCGCACCCGAGCTGTCGGTGCCGGTGTCGCATGACCGTGGACCGGTGCTGGTGACGGTGGAGTACCGCATCGATGCCGCTGACCGCGCTGCCTTCCTCGCACAGATGCGCGCGCTGGGTACGATCCGTCGCCGCGATGGTGCAGTGGTCTGGGGCGTGGTGGAGGATGTGGCGACGCCGGGGATCCACCTGGAGTATTTCGTGACTGCCTCGTGGCTGGAGCACCTGCGCCAGCACGAACGCATCACCGCCGATGACAAGGCGATCCAGGAAGTGCTGCGCGGCCTGCATCGCGGCGAACGTGCGCCAGTGGTGCGGCATTTCGTGGGCGGGCATGGCCCGCTGCCGGCAGCCGGCGTTCCGCACCACCACAGCGATATCTGACCGGCACGTGGTAGAGCCGGCCGCTGGCCGGCTGCCCGCGGTATGGATGGGCGCGAGCTGCCGGCCAGCGGCCGGCACTACCGAAGGAGCGGCGGCGCCATTGCGGCGCCGCCGCCACGCGTTACTTGCGTGCGAACGCCAGCAGGTCGGCGTTGAACGGGTCGGCGTGGGTGATGGTCAGGCCGTGCGGGGCGCCGGCGTAGACCTTCAGTTCGGCATCCTTGATGATCTGCGAGGACAGCTTGGCCGAGGCATCGAACGGCACGATCTGGTCGTCATCGCCATGCACGACCAGGGCCGGCACGTCGATCTTCTTCAGGTCTTCGGTGTAATCCACTTCCGAGAATTCGTGCACGCAGTCGTACTGGCCCTTGACGCCGCCGAGCATGCCCTGCAGCCAGAACGAATCACGCATGCCCTGGGTGACGCTGTTGCCATCGCGGTTGGCGCCGAAGAACGGCGTGGTCAGGTCCTTGAAGAACTGCGAGCGGTCACCGCCGGTGCCCTGGCGGATGCCGTCGAAGACGTCCAGCGGGGTGCCGGCCGGGTTGGCATCGGTCTTCAGCATCAGCGGCGGCACGGCGCCGACCAGCACCACCTTGGCCACGCGCTTGCTGCCGTGGCGGCCGATGTAGTGCGCCACTTCGCCACCACCGGTGGAGTGGCCGACCAGGATCGCGTCCTTGAGGTCGAGGGCTTCGATCACCGCCGCCAGGTCATCGGCGTAGGTGTCCATGTTGTTGCCGTCCCAGGTCTGGCTGGAACGGCCGTGGCTGCGGCGGTCATGGGCGATGACGCGGTAGCCGTTCTGGCCCATGAACAGCATCTGCGGGTCCCACGCGTCGGACGACAGCGGCCAGCCATGCGCGAACACGATCGGCTGGCCGGTGCCCCAGTCCTTGTAGAAGATGCGGGCGCCGTCTTTGACGGTTACGAAGTTGCTCATTGGAGGTTCCTTTGGCGGTAGGGGAAAGACACCGGCGGTCGCGCTGCCGGCGTACCGGCAGTACAGCGCAGGATCCACCGCGTGGCTTGCACGCCTGTGTCCGATGGATGGCAGGCGGTCACAGGCCGCGATGACGCGCTTCGCTCTGGCGGAACCGGGTCGATGCTGGCCACGATGTCCGCCAGGCCAGGGAGGAGGCGGCATGCAGAGGACACTGTGGGGAATGATCGTGGGGTGGCTGCTGGCCGGTGCGGTGCAGGCCCAGACCCATGTCTACAAATGCGTGGACGGGCCGCACCCGGTCTACCAGCAGACGCCCTGCCAGGGGCGCGCGGAATGGCGCTGGGACGTGCTGGCGGAGGCGGCGCAGCCGCGTGGCAGTGGCGAGGTGGCACCCTCGCGTGTGGCACGGCCGACGCGGTCTGGCCGTGCGCCCGGTAGAGCCACGCGTGGCCGCAGTAGCCGCAGCGAAGGTGCGCTGATCACGCTGGAACGCGATCCCGCCGGCTGTCAGCAGGCGCGTCGCGAGCAGGCGCGGAGGATGACGCGGGCGCGTCGGCTGGATTACCAGCAGCGGCGGCAGCTGGATGACGCGCTGCGCCTGGCCTGCCAGCAACCCTGAAGCAACAACGGCACCCGAAGGTGCCGTTGCGTGCGTGCAGTGCCGGTGACTCAGTTGCCGTCGCTGGCGGCCGCCGGTGCGCCCGAAGCGCCGGCCTTCGGCAGGCTCAGTTCCGGGTTGCCCTGTTCGGCCTGCAGGATCTGGATGCGGCGCTGCAGGGCATCGAGCTGGTTGTTGGTGCTCTGCACGTCCGTGCTCAGGCTGACCGCCTGCTGCTGGGCCTGCTGCAGGGAGGCGCTGACCTGGGCCGACTGTGCCTGCTGCTGCTCCATTTCCAGCTGCAGGGTGCGCAGGCGCTCTTCGTTGTAGGACACCAGGCGCTCGGTGTAGCGCTTGCCTGCTTCGAGGCGGGTGGTGTCGATGTAGACCTGGGCCAGCTGCTCGGTCTGCTGCACGAAGGTGCGGTAGACGCGCTCGGCGTTGTCGACCGCATCGGTCTTGATGACGCGCCAGAAGTTCTTTTCCTGGAACAGCGCCACGTAGTAGGTCAGGGTGCTGGCATTGAACAGCAGGCTGGCGCCGTAGTTGCCGTTGTAGGTGGTGCGCAGCTCGGTGAGCTGGTTGGCATCCATCAACTGCTTGAGTTCGTCAACCGTATTGCGCACCACCGGCCCGCTGCGGACCGGTTCGGCCGCCGCTTCGCGATCGCCGCGTGCTGCCAGTGCCGGCGGTGCCACCACGATCATGGCCATGGCCAGCAGTGCCGCGCCGCGCGGATACCGGGCGAAGACGGTGCCCCCTGAAGTTTCTCGCATGTCTAGACCATCCACGAACGAAGTGTGGTTGAAATGAATGTGGTTCCCCGCCGCGAGTCTAGCATGGGTGCAGCAGCCGCCAACCGCACCGGACAGGGGTCAATACACCAGCTGGGCGGCATTGCACTGGATCGACTGCATGCTGACGTCGGTACGGCCCAGTTCCAGGCCCAGCAGATCGGCCAGGACCTGGGTCAGCAGTGCGCCGACGCTGTTGAGCACGGGCTTGAGCGCGGACAGGATCGGCGTAAGCACGGTGCACAGCAGGCCCGAGCAGCTGACCGCGTTGCCGGGCCCGGTGACCCCATCGCCGCCGGTGGGGTCGTTGAAACCGCCGGGCTTGGTCTGGATGTAGGAGGCCAGGTTGTCGCGCACGCAGTTGTTGTAGCTGACCAGGTTGGTGATGAGGCTGTCGCAGCGGTTGATCAGCAGGCCGCCCAGCAGCGCGCCGAGGGCACCATCGAGCAGGCCCAGGCCCTGGCCGGTGACCGCCGTGCGGTAGCCGGTCCACACCGATCCGTCTTCCCAGCACGTGGTGAGGCCCAGCACGCAGAGCCGGGGCACGCCTTTGGTGACGGTCCAGTCGCCCAGGGGGGCGAGGTTCTGCGCCGGACTGCCATCGCGCAGCAGTGGGATGACGTTGTCGACGTTGTAGCGGCTGTTCGGAGCATGCGCAGCGGCCAGGTAGCGTTCGGCCAGGGCGGTAGCGGCCTGCTTGGGGTCGCTCTTCGGGCCGCTGAGCATGCCGGACAGCACGCGCAGCAGCTCGTTGACCAGGGTGGACACCGTATCGCCCACGGCCAGCTGATTGATGCGCGTGGAGGCGGTCTGGCCTGCGGCCAGGGTCAGGTTCTGGCTGTCGGTCAACGCCGGCAGGGTGATCCTGTTGTTGATGAGTGGCTGGCCGAGCAGGGTGAGCAGCTGCGCGTTCTGCAGCGTGGCGTCGCACACGTTGTTCTTCGAGAAGACATCGGCCGCGTTGACGTTGCCGACGCAGGCCCGCAGCACCGACGAGTCCACCTTGACCGTGGCGGTGGGCGGCGTGGCGCCGCACTGGATCGACGACAGCGTGCCCATCGCATTGGTCACGTCCACGTGCAGCGGCAGGTGCAGGCGCGTGCCCAGCAGCGACAGCAGCGCGCCGACCGCAGGCACGCGGTTGCTGTCGACGTCCACCATCAGCCGCACCTGGGCGTTGTACGCACGCGCGCCGACGCCACCGATGGCGATCGACGGCGGCTCGATCACGCCGGCCTTGACGTCGATGCCGAGCAGGTTGAGCCCGCGCACCTGCACGCCGTTGTTGTCGTTGGCGATGGAGATGCCGGTATTGAGCAGATCCAGCACGTTTATCTTCGATTCCAGCGCACTGCCGATGCTGCCATCCGGCGCGATCACCTCGGCGAACAGGCCGCCGCCGCCGTTCTGGCTGCCCAGGGTGATGTTGGCCTGGTTGATGTCCAGCCCGGTCGACACCAGGCTGCCAAGCGCACGCAGCTGCGCGGCCACGGCACTGTCACGGCCAAGCACGACGGCGGTGGCGTCGACCAGCTGCGCCAGCGAGATCTTGTTGACCGACAACAGGCGGTTGAAGTCGGCCACGCTCAGGTTGGCCTCCACCGGAATGCCCAGTGCCTTCAGCAGGCCCGACGGCGTGACGCTCACCTGGGCCAGGCCGTCGTAGGACAGCACGGTGGCGTTGCTCACATCCAGGCCGACCAGGCGCAGGGTGGCCATCAACGGCGAGTTGCCGTTGGTGCGCAGCAGCTGCGATCCGACGCTGAACACCGCAGACGGTGCCGTGCGCTTGGCCACCGCCTGGGCGCTGACCGTGGGCAGCTGTGCGTGGGCGCCGAAGAACGGCAGCACGCTGCGTTGCGCCACCACCTTCACCGCATTGCGCGGATTCTCCACGCTGACGGTACCGATGAAGTGATCGGCAGTAGCATGGTTGGCATTCCAGTTGCCGCAGCGCACATCCAGTTGCCCGCCGAACCGGTTCTCCTGCAGCGCGTTCTGCCGCGCGGCGGTATTGTCGCTGTTGCCGGAGGTGCACAGGTCCAGGCGCTGCGCGCCTGCCAGCGCGGCCAGGTCGGCCACCTTCTGCGCGTCCCGCTTGGCCCAGAGCAGGTAGCCCACTTCGACCAAGCCGAGCATCGTCACCAGCCCGGCCATCACCAGCATCATGGTGACCGACATGCCACCGCGCTGGTGGAAGGTGAGGGTGCGTGGCGGACGGCGCATGGTCGAGTCCTCAGCGGCTGGAGCCGGACGTGCCCGAGCCGCGCGTCACGTCGGTTTCGAAGAAGTCCGGGATTTCGTGTTCGAAGCTCTTGAGGTAGCGCGCATAGCTGGCCGTGGCCTGGTCGCCGAGCATCGGCAGGCGGGTGCCCGCCTGGGTGCCGGAGGCCTGCAGCTGGAACAGGTGGCGCACGGTGGCGCCGTTGCCGGACAGTGCCAGGGCGGCGGTGCTGCTGGTGGCAACCGGCGCGGCCTGCATGCTGGCGGTACTGGCTGCAGACGCAACCGCGGGCGCCGTCAGATCGACGGTGGGCAGCGGCTCGGCCGCTGCTGGCGTGTGCACGGGCACCGGCGGCGCTGGCGCTGGCACAGCCACGGCGGGCAGGGGGCCGCCCATCATCTGCCCGGTAAGCGGCGGCTGCGGCGACTGCGCGTTGCTTGCCGATGCCCAGAGCAGGCAGCTGGCGGCCAGGGCCATGCGGGGGCGGGACAGGAAAGTGGAGGCGGTCATGGCGTGTTCCCGGTGGGGTGGTCGGCGCTGCCGAAGCGTTCAAGCATGGAAGGGGCGAGGCGTGGGACAAGCCGGTCATCGCGTTCGCTGCGTGGGGTTTCAGCGGCGATCCGGCCCGGCACGGCAACGCGGGTGGGCATGCTGCTGCGCGCGGCTGCGACGGGCGCGGTGGCCTGCGTGCTGCGCGCGGCGTCGCGTTGCTGCCAGCGCGCGCGTATCTGCTGCGCCTGTTCACTGATGTTGCGCTGTACGTCCGGGCTGAGCTGTGCCTGCGCCGCAAGGCGCTCGGCGGTGGCGGCATCACCGCGCAGCACGGCCCACAGCGCCAGGTTGGCGGTGGCCTTGGCATTGCCCGGCTGCAGCTCCAGTGCCTTGGCCAGTGGTTCGCGCGCCTGGTCCAGCTGGCCGGCACGCAAGCGTGCGTAGCCCAGGTCACCGAGGTAGTCGGTGTTCAATGGCTGCAGGCGGGTGGCCCGTGCCAGGGCCTGTTCGCTGGCGGCATCATCGTTGCGGCGCGCGGCGATCAGCCCCAGGCCGTGCGCGGCCGCGGCCGCCTGTGGGCCGGAATCCAGGCTGCGGTAGATGTCGGCCGCGGCGTCGGCCTGGCCGGTTTCGCGCAGTGCATCGGCCTGCAGCAGGCGCAGCGCGGGCGCATCGCCGAAGCGCTGGCGATAGGCATCCACGTGGGCCAGCGAGGCGAACCATGCCCCCTGCTGCTGCATGCGTGCGATCAGCTCCAGGTAGGTGTTGCGGCTGTCCTGCGGCGCCGGCGTGGGTTCGGCCAGGCTCGGCGCCTGCCGGTAGGCCGGCGTGGTCGAGGCGCATCCGGCCAGCGCGGCCAGGGCACACAGCAGGTAGGCGGGGCGAAGTGCGGGCATGGTGTTCATCCCATCTTGGTCAAGGTATTGGCCAGCGCCACCAGCGCAGGGCCGGCCAGCACCAGCATCAGCGCCGGCAGCAGGGTCAGCATCATCACCACGGTCATCTTCACCGAGAGCTTTCCGACCTTTTCTTTCAGCGTGTTGCGGCGCTGCTCGCGCAGGCGGACGCTGAACTGGCGCAGCGGTTCCTGCACGGCACCGCCATGCGCGTGCACCTGCAGGATCAGCTGCACGAGGCTGGACAGGTCATCGTCGCCATAGACGTCGCTGAGGCGGCGCAGCGACTGTGCGCGCGTACGGCCCAGCGAATAGGCGGTGTTGGCTTCATGGATCTCGCCGCCCAGCACCGGGAGTGCATCGCGCAGCTTCTCGCCCAGCGTCTGCAGGCTCTGGTCCATGCTGAAGCCCACGCCCTGCAGCAGGCGCAGCAGGTCGATCAGCAGCGGCAGTTCGTTGGATACCGCGCGGCGCCGGCGCGCCACCCAGCTGGACAGTGCGAACTTGGGCAGCAGCAGGCCCGCAGCCAGTGCACCGATGACCACCATGAAGCGTGACGCCCCGGTAGCATCACTCAGGGCCAGTGCAGCCACCAGTACCAGCACGGCCAGCAGCAGCCGCAGCGCGAGATAGATGGCGGTGCCGCGCCGCGTGTTCCAGCCGGCCAGATCCAGCAGCAGCCGGTCTTCGCTGGCCAGCAGGGCGGCCTCCAGGCGGCCGCCGGTGAACAGTTGGCCGAGCTGCTGCAGCCAGCCCAGGGAATCGCGTGCCGGCGCGGCGTCCGGCGGCGCAGCGTCACGCGGGCGCAGGGCGGTCTGCAGGGTGGCACTGGTGCGTGCTTCACGGCTGCCGCGCACCCAGCCGCCCAGTCCGAGCAGGGCCACGCCCGCGGCCAGCACCAGCAGGGCCAGCATCCACCAGGTCGCGGCGCTCATTGCAGGTCTCCCGGGAACAGGCGTGCGTTCATAGCGAGCGCGCCAGGCGATACAGCAGGAAGCCACCGACCAGTTCCAGGCCGAGGGCGATCAACAGCACCTTGTGGCCCAGCGGGTCGTGCAGCACGGGCTGGAAGAAATCGGGGCTGCTGATGGCCATCAGCACCGCGCTGATCGGTGGCAGCAGCCCCAGCACCCAGGCCGACATGCGGGTTTCCGAAGTGGTGGCGGCCAGTTCCTGCTGTGCCTGTTCCAGGTCACGCATGAAGTCGCCCATGCGCTGCAGGATCTGGTCGGAGCGGCCACCTATGCGCACGCTGACGCCGATCACCACGGCGAGCACCTTCAGCACATCCATCTGGTAGGGCTGGGCGGCCATGCCCAGCGCCCGGTCCAGGTCCATGCCGCTGCGCGCATAGCGCACGGTGGTGTCGAGCATGTCGCGCAACGGCGCGGTGGTCTGTACCGATGCGGTCTGGAACGCCATCTGCAGGCTGTTGCCCAGCGCGGTCAGCCGCACCAGGTTGTCGAGGAAATCGGGCAGCTGGTGCAGCAGGCGCGCCCGCAGCCGCGTGGTACGGCGGACGATCCACAGTGCGCAGGCAAGCAGGTACAGGCCCAGGGTGAGTGGGAACATCCACAGCGTGCCCAGGCGCAGTACAGCCACGGCGGACAGCGCGATGCCGGGCACGACCAGCAGCAGCGGCAGCTTCCAGCCCGGGCTCAGCCCGGCGCGCTGCAGGAAGGCATCCCAGGGCAGGCTGCGCTTGGCGGCTGCCGGTGCCCCCCGGCTCGGGTCGCTGGCCGCAGGGGGCGCGTTGCCGCCGCGGCCCAGCTGCTGCTCGGCATGCTGCAGGGAGGCCTGGCGCTGTTCGCGGCCGTGCGCGGCGCCCCACAGCCACACGGCGGCGGCCAGAAGCACGGCGACGATGCTCAGCAGCAGGAGTGCGCCGATGCCCATGCTCAGAAGTCTCCGTACAGCGATTCGCGCAGCAGCTGGCGGAAAGGCTCCAGCTTGCGCGAATGCGGCTGGAAGCCGAGGCCGATCCAGCGGTTGACCTCGGCCCCGCTCGCGTCCACCTGCACCTCGTGGCGGAACATTTCCTGGGTGGTGATCAGGTTGTCGCTGACGCCGGTGATTTCGGTGATCGATACCAGCACGCGGCGGCCACTGCCCAGTCGTGCGATCTGCACGATGAAGTCGATCGCGCTGGCGATCTGCCGGCGCAGGCTGTCCTCGCTGCCCTGGAAGCCGGCAAAACCGGCCAGCATCTCGATGCGATAGAGGCAGTCACGCGGCGAGTTGGCGTGGATGGTGGCCATCGAGCCGTCGTGGCCGGTGTTCATGGCCTGCAGCATCTCCAGCACTTCCGCGCCACGTACTTCGCCCACCACGATGCGGTCCGGGCGCATGCGCAGGCTGTTGCGGACCAGGTCGCGGATGCCGACGGCACCGTGTCCGTCGGCGCCCCCCACGCGGCTTTCCAGGCGCACCACGTGCGGATGGTTCAGCGACAGCTCGGCGGTGTCCTCCACGGTGATGACGCGCTCGGTTTCCGGCACGTAGCTGGTCAGTGCGTTCAGCAGCGAGGTCTTGCCCGAGCTGGTGCCGCCGGAGACCAGGATGTTGCAGCGGCCCAGCACCATGGCCTTGATGAGCGCCTGCATCGGTGCATCGAAGGTGCCCTTGGCCAGCAGCTCGTCGGGGGTGAAGGGATCCTTGCGGAACTTGCGGATGGACACCATCGGCCCGTCCACGGCCAGTGGCGAGATGATGGCGTTGAGCCGGCCGCCGTTGGGCAGGCGCGCGTCCACCATCGGATTGGAGTCGTCCAGGCGGCGCCCGATCGGGGCGAGGATGCGGCGCAGGATGCGCAGCAGGTGGGTATCGTCGGTGAAGCGCTGGGTCGCGCGGCGGAGCACGCCGCCCTGGGAGACGTGCACGTCCTTGAAGCCGTTGATCAGGATGTCCTCGATCGTCGGATCGTGCAGCAGGTCATCCAGCGGGCCGAAACCGGTGAGTTCCTTCACCAGCCCCTGGGCAACAGCCTGCATCTCCTCTTCGTTGATCGGGATGCGCCATTCCTGGATGAAGCTGACGGTCTGCACCTGCACCCAGCGTGCGATGGTGTCCGGCGCCCACGAATCGATGTCGATCCGCTCGTCCTCGATGCTGTTGAGCAGATGCTCATGCGCGGCCGACAGCACCTTCTGGTACTGCTCGGTCTGCGCGAACGGTGGGCTGGCCGGTGCGCTTTCAGGCAGCACGGCACGCGCCATGGCGTTGGGAAACAGGGTCACTTTGTCTTCCATGGCGTTCCACCCAGGGCAAGGGCAAGTCTTTCCCGCAGGCCGGGCGGCAGGGCCGGGCCGGCGGCCGGGTCCAGTCGCGCCACCAGCGGGGCGAGGGCGCGCAGGTATGGATCGCGCGGGGCATCCTGCAGCAGCAGGTGGCCGTGGCTGGCCGCCGCCCGCACGCGCGGGCGCTCGGGCAGGGTGGCCAGCAGGGGCAGTTCGAAGCGTCGTGCGATCTGTTCCGGGGTCAGGCCGCTGTGTTCGTCATGGCGGTTGACCACCAGCTGCAGCCGGCTTTCGCGTTCGCGCTGCCCGCTCAGGTGCTTGAGGGCGTGGTCGAGCGACACCAGGGTGGCGATGGCGGTATCGGCGACCAGCCAGATCTCATCGGCCTGTTCCAGCAGCAGCGGCGGCAGTTGGCGCAGCGGGCAGCCGCCGGCATCGCACAGCACGCTGGTGAACACCCCGCGCAGGCGCTGCAGCAGGGCGCCCGGGTCGGACGGCGGCACGGCATCGCTGCCGCTGGCACGGTCGAGCAGGACCAGGCCACTGGTGTGCCGGGCCATCGCCGTGCGCGCCAGCGTGGCGTCGATGCGGCTGGCGTTGCGCAGTGCATCCTCGTAGTGGAAGCGGCTGTCCAGGTTGAGGTACAGCGCGAGGTCGCCCGCCGGCTGCGCCAGTTCCATCAGCAGGCCATCGGTTCCGGCGGCATCGTCGGCGGCGTCGCCACGCTGCTGCTGCGCGAGCACGGCCAGATGGGCCGCCAGCGTGCTGGTGCCGACGCCGGCGCGCACGCCCAGCAGCAGGATGAACCGCGCCCGGTGCGACGGCTGTGCGGCGGCTGCAGCACGCGGCGAAAGTGCACGGCGCAGTGCGGCTTCGATGCCGGCGTTGTCACTGTCCAGGTCGAGCACGTCGCGCAGGCCGGCACGCAGGGCCATCACCACGCCTTCCACCTGGCTGTTGCCTGTCGCCCCCACGGCCACCAGGTTCAGGTCGGGCTGGGTCTGCTGCAGTTGCGCGGCCAGCACCATGGACGAGGCCGCGTACTCGGGACGGAAGTCGAGCAGGACCAGGCCATTGGCACCGCGCTGCAGGTCCTGCGCGGAGGTGGGCTGCGCGCTGTCCTGCCAGTGCAGCACTGCCGATGCCGGCAGCCGTGCCGCCAGCCGGGGCAGCAGTTCACGATCGACGCCGTACAGGACCAAGTTCATCGGTGGTCCCGAGGCATGCAATGGCTGGGCGGTGGCGTAGGGCATGGGCGTGGGGTCCGCAGCATCGGGTCAGCGCGAGAATCCGGGTACCGGGTCCTGGCTGACCGGACCCAGCAGCCACGCACCCCACTCGGGCAGGTGCGGGCGGGATTCGCGGTCGCCGGGCAGCGGCAGTTCGGTGTTGCGGGCCAGTGGCTGCACCAGGCGCGGGGTGACGATGATCACCAGCTCCTTGTCCTGGCGCTTGTAATCCAGGTTGCGGAAGAACGAGCCGATGATCGGCAGGTCACCGAGCATCGGGATCTTGTTCACCGTGGAAGCGACGGTGGAACTGACCAGGCCGCCGATGACGAAGCTCTCGCCGTCGCCCAGCTCGACCGTGGTATCGGCACGGCGCGTGCTGATGGAGGGAATCTGCACGCCGTTGAGGGCGATCGCGTTGGTGTAGTCCAGGTCACTCGCTTCCGGCGCGACCTTCAGCGCGATGCGGTTGGCCGACAGCACGGTGGGAGTGACGGTCAGGCCGATGCCGAACGGCTTGTAGGTGACGGTGGTGGTGCCCAGGCCCTGCGGCTCGAGGATCGGCAGCTCGCCGCCGGCCAGGAAGCTCGCGCTCTGGCCGGACAGGGCGACCAGGGTCGGCTCGGCCAGCACGCGTGCCATGCCGTTGCTCTGCAGCAGGTCGACGTCGGCGTTCCACAACCCGTTGGTGGAACCGAACACCAGCCGGAATGCCGAGGAAATGGGTGATTCGGCTTCGTTGCTGCTGTTGCCTTCCTGCATGCCGGGCAGGATGCCGGTGTTGCCCGGCAGGATGCCGCCGGGGCGGGCGAAGCCGTAGGCAAAGCCACCGTTGCGGTTCTGGAAGCTGATGCCGATCTGCTTCAGCGCGGTCTTGTTGAACTCGACCACCTTCACTTCCACCTGCACCACGCCGCCACTGGCGATGGTGGAGGCGTCGGCCAGCATGCCTTCCTTGCCCAGTGCCATGGCAGCAGTCTTCTGCTCCTGCATGTGGGACAGCATGCTGTCGCTGCTTCCCTGCAGCAGGCCCTGCTGGTCCTGCTGGGTGAACACCAGGCCGTTGCGTCCGGCATCGGCGGCACCCTGCACGGCGCTCTGCACGCGGACCTGCAGCCGCTGCGGCTCGCTCTGCTTGCGGTGCCACAGCAGCAGGGTGGTGGTGCCGGGCGCCTTGCCCACCAGCAGTGCCTGGCGCTGGCCGCGCAGCATCACCACATCGGCCACGCCCGGATCGGCGATGGCCACCCGTTCCAGGTCGGCCGGCAGGGTCCACGGACGCTGTTCGCGGGCCTGCAGCACCAGCTCATCTGCCGCCACGCCCGTGCCGGGCGCCAGCAGCACCAGCAGCAGGGCCAGCCAGCGTTGGCGGGCGGTCGGGCGAGGATGCGAGCGATGTACGGTCATGGAAGGTCTCGGGGCAGGTCAAAGGGAACCGCGGGGGGCTGCACTGTCGCCACGGATGATCTCGATGCCGGCCGGGCGCGCGGCTGCACGACGCGGTGCGGCCGCGCGCGGCGCTGCGTCGGCCACCGGCCGCGGCCGCGCGGAAGCGCCTGCCAGGCCGTCGCCGTCGATGCCGGCATAGGCGTTGTTTTCGGGGCGCTGCAAGGCCTGCTGCTGTTCGGTGTCCAGGCCGCGCAGCGGATCCAGCACGCCGCGTGCCTGCGGGAAGAGGGCGACGTCGGGCAGGCCCGCGTCGGCCGGGTTGCGCAGCGCCAGGTAGAGCTTGCCCTGCTGGGCGCCCAGCAACAGGCGGTTGGCCTCGTCCACCGGCACTGCCAGCACCGCGCTGCGCGCCGGTTGGGTGGCATCGTTGTGGCTGCTGGCGCTCGAGCTGCCGGTAATGTCGGCGGCGCGCGGGTCGTCGCCCTGCGCGCTGCCGCCGTTGTCAGCGCTGGCCTGGCCCGGGTCCACGGCGATGTCCTGCTGGCCGTAGCTCAACACCCGCAGGCGGGACAGCAGCAGGCGGGTCTGGGCCAGTTCCGGCTGGCCGTTCGCGCTGTTGCTGGTGCTGCGCAGATTGAGGAACACATCGACGAAATCGCCGGGCAGGATGCGGTTGCCCGCGCCCACCAGCTCATCGACCGGCACCGCCAGTGCGCGCTCGCCGGGACGAAGCTGCAGCGAGAAACCCTGGGCAAGCAGGCTGCGGTTGACCGTAGTGCCCTCGGCGATGTCCTGCACCGGCACCTTGCCCAGCACCGAGGCCAGATCGGACGACGCGCCGGGCTCGGCCGCAGTGCGCTGGGCCAGGCGCACGCCATCGGCGCGGATCGGCTCGCCGGCCGGCAGGCGGGCCACGGCTTCCACCACGGTGACGGTGCGTGCATCGCTGGTGGAGGCGGCCATGGGCGCGGTCGCCGTGGTGGCGGGCTTGCGCCCCACCATGAACGCCACTACGGCAAGCAGCAGGGCCAGGGCGATCAGTGCGATGGAGGCGATGCGGGTCAACTTGAGCATGGAACCATCTCCTGAAACCGGTCGTCAGTTGCTGCCGAGGTCGAGCTGGGCGACCGCGACACTGCGGATGGGGGCCTTCATCACCCAGCCGTACAGCGTGCCGGTGCCAGGAAGGAACGGGTGGCTGGAATAGTCGTAGCTGACCGTGACGGTCACACACTGCGCGCTGGCCAGGCCGCTGCAGGCGGCAGGCGGCGATACCACGATGGCGCCGGCGCCGCTGCCCGTGCTGCTGGCCGAACCGCAATCGGGATCCTGGCCCGAGAACTGCAGCAGCCACTGCATCGAGCGGCGCGCGGCCGAGCACGCGGCGACGCGACGCTCGGCGGTGCTGCCGAAACGCAGCGATGCGCGCGCACCCTCGGCCGATGCGGTGGCCAGGGTCTGCTGCGCGGCCATGATCATCACGCCCGAGAAAGTGAGCATCAGCAGCGGGATGAAGCCGAGCATCATCATCAGCGCGTACTCGACGGTGATGACGCCGCGTTGGCGATGGCGTCCGATCATCCTCATGGCATGACTCCCTGGGTCGAGGCCAGGACCCAGCCGATGGCGGCGAAGGCCAGATAGGCGGCGTAGGGGATGCCCTTGCGTCCCTGGCGGGCGAGGTGCATGTCCTGGATGGCCGGGCGCGCCTGCCAGTGCGCGCTCAGCCGCGCGCAGTGCAGGTGCAGGCGTGGCGGCACCCAGGGCACTACCCGTCGTGCGCTGATCACCAGTACCGAATGCAGGCCTGCCACCAGGCTTGCGGCGATCCAGATCGGCAGCAGGGCGTTCCAGCCCAGCAGCAGGCCCAGCACGGCGAAGAACTTGACGTCACCGGCGCCCATCCAGCCGAGCGCGTAGAAGGGCAGCAGCGATGCCAGCCCCAGCGCGGCGCCCAGCAGGTGCCCCCACCATGGCAGGTGCGGGCCGGAAAACTGGCCGGCGACGATCAACGGGAGGGCAAGCGCGCACGCTCCGGCCAGCCAGGCGTTGGGGACACGGCGGGCATACAGATCGCTGATCGCGATGCGCAGGCTCAATCCCATGGCCAACAGCCCCAGTAGCGTCATCCCACACCCTCAGCGTCCTTCAATGGACAAGTACGTGAAACTGAAACCGCCATCGAGGTTGCGCGGGGGCAACCCTCGACGGCATGGCGACTCACTCCGCGGCCGTTGTGGCTTTCTCGGCGGTTTCGGTGAGCGCGGTAAACAGCGAAGTAAAGAACGAGGTGATCTGTTCCTTGCCGACCACGACCAGGATGCCGGCGATGACCGCCGCCAACAGGCCATATTCCAGCGCGGTCACGCCGTCTTCTTCGTTGAGGAATCTGCGGATGGATGCGTTCATGACGGTTGTCTCCCTATACCAGTCAGGTTTAGCTGTATTACCCGGTTTGAATGGGCGCCCGGCTCCGCCGGGTCCATCCATGGACCCCCGCCTTCCTGGCAGGGGGACAGGGCGGGACATTCCCCTCCCTGTTTATTCGTCGTGATCCAGAACCCGGGGAGCAGCTGCCACGCGAGCACCATGGCGCGGCGTCCGGCCGCGGGTCGAGTGTCTGCTGGTGGCGTGCTTTCGCATGTTTCCCCCTGGGTGAGGCCGTTGTCGCCTGGCCGGATCACCATGGCTTCGACTCTTGCCCGAATGGCGCGGTGCCGCAAGCCCAATCAATATGCAAATTCGGCACAAAGCCATTTTCACGTGAAGAAAAGCGGCCGTTTGCGTGAAGAAAAAACGTTGCCCGGCAAATCCGTTCATTTGGATCGAGAAAATCGCCGGGAGGCGTTGCCGCATGCGAATTCCGTGCCATTCGGCGGCCTGTTTGGAAACAGGAAGAATTAATGGTTAACGTAATGCGTCACTGTTTACGGGCGCTGATTTACACGCAATACTCAGGTGCATTCGACAAGCAAGCGTGGCAGCCGACCTGCATTGAAAGCCGGGACGGTGAATGGACTACGGCGCGCGCCCTGTCAGGCAGTGGGGGCGGCGGATACGGACTCATGGGGGGACGACACTGTCATGGAAGGTGGGGTGGGCGATATCGAAGGCGGCCAGCTCGACGACGGCGAACTGCGGTCGATCGACCTGGCGACGCTGAGCGGTGTGCTTCGCGTCTGCGATGTGGAGCTGCTGCTGCTCGACGGCAACGGCCCCAGGGCTGCCTTCTCTTCGCGCGTGCACGACGAAGCGCTGTTCTGCAGCATCACCTGCGGCTTCCATTGCCGCGGGCGCTTCATGCTGCCCCCGGACTGGGCGATGCTCGGGTTCGTGCATGCCACCGATGAGGTGCAGAGCTGGTGCCACGGCGTGCCGATGGTGGCGGGCATGTCATTCACCGTGCTGCCGGAAGGCATCAGTGAATTCACGCTCAGCGCCGGCACCCGGATCACGGCCATGCTGCTGCCGGTGGCGCGGGTGCAGCGCAAGCTCACCGAACTGAGCCTGCGCAGCACGCCGCCGGCCGGCCAGGCCCTGAGCCTGGTGCAGCTGCCCGTCGACAGCCAGGCGCTGGCCAACCACTACCTGCAGCTGCACGCGCAGCTGGGGCAGGGCACCGCCCTGCAGCCGGAAGAGACCGACCGCCTGTTGCATGAACACATCCAGGCGCTGCTGGCGGCGGGGCCCGGCGATCGGCCCGGCTTCACCCGGGCGCGGCGGACGCACTACCTGATCGCGCAGCGGGCCGAGAACTTCATGCGGCTCAACCTGCGGCGCAATATATACATGAATGAAATCTGCGATGCGGCCGGGGTCAGCGAACGCGGCCTGCGCTATGCGTTCGAGGATCTGTTCGGCGTGTCGCCCAACCGCTACCTGTCGATGCTGCGGTTGTGCGCGGCGTGCCGCAGCCTTTCGATGGCCGATTCCAGCCGCCGCTCGGTCAAGGCCATCGCGCTCAGCTGCGGCCTGTGGGATCTGTCCCGGTTTGCCGACAACTACCGCAAGGTGTTCGGCGAACTGCCACGCGACACCCTGATGCGTTCGCCCGCGCAGATCGGCCAACCGGCCTGAAACCGGCGCGCTGCCGAATCTGCATATCCGCCTGCCGAATCCGCCCGTGGCTTTGCCGGAATGCGCGATTGCCGTGCCGGAATGAAGTGCCCCGCCACCGTTGAAACCGCTGAAATGTCAGTCACGTGCCGACCGGCATGCCCACTGGATTTCAAGTCGTTCGTCAACGGGGGAAGTGCTCATGAACCGCATTTACCGGCGTGTATGGAACCGCCAGCTCAATGCTCTTGTCGTGGCCTCGGAACTGGCCACCGGCGATGGCGGTGCAACCACGCTCCGCGATCCGCAATCGAAACTGCTGGTGCCCAGCGCACTGGCCCTGGCACTGCTCAGTGTCCTCGCCAGCGGCACAGCGGCCGCCAGTGAAGCCAACCAGTCACTGCGTGACCTGCAGGCACTGGCGGCCAAGTACACCCAGACCATGCCGGTGAAGGTCGATGCCGAAGTGGCACTGGCCGCCGCCGCACGCCAGGCGCAGACCAGCCCGGCCATCAGCACCGATGCGCGCATCGGGCTGCAGCTGAGCACCACCGGCCTGCCGGTGGTACGCGATGTGCTGCCGGCCACGGTCAAGGTTTCACTGGGCGCCGTCAAGGCGCCGCAGCAGGTGGCCGCGCCGGGCGTGGCGGCCGATGTGCGTGCGTCGGTCGGGCTGGGCAGCAGCACCCGGGTCGAAGCCGCCGTGGCGGCGCAGCTGGCCCAGCAGTCGCAGGCGCCGCTCGCCGTGGCCACCACGGCCGCTGCCAAGGCCCATGTGGGCGTAGCGGGCACGCCGGTTGCGGCTCTCGATACCAAGGCTGCGGTCGCCGCAAACGTGGCGGCAACGCCGACCACGTCGCTGTCCGGCCTGAAGGCCGCAGTCGATGGCCAGGTCGATGCAAAGCTGGCGCTGGCCGGCCATGCCATCGAAGGGCAGGGCAAGGTGGGCGCTGCGGCGTCGGCCACGCTGCCGGCCAAGGAGGAGCTGCCGGGCGACACCGACGATCGTGCACTGACTGCCGGGCTCGATGGCACCGTCGCCGGCAAGGTGCGCGTGCTGGGCCCGGATGGCGAGGCGGTCATCGCCGACCGCAACCTGAAACTGGCCGGCAGCACGGTGGTGGGCGCGCAGACCAGTTCGCTGGGCCTGGGTGGCCTGCTCACCGGCGTCGGCAGTGCGCTGAACGGTGTCGGCGGTGCCGTCGGCAGCCTGGTCAACGGCGATCTCAACGGCACGGTCGGCAACCTCGGCGGTGCCGTGGGCGGCCTGCTCGGCAACACGCTCGATGGCCTGGGCCTGACCCAGCCGTCAGCGATTCCGCCGGACAGCCCGAAGGCGCCCGCAGCAGCTGATCCGAATGCTGGCCTGATCATCGGCACCGGCGGCCTGGTCGGTGGTGTCAGCGCGTTGATCGGCCCGACCACCGCCAGCCTGTTCGGCGGCACCGGCTACCTCTCCAACGGCAACCTGAAGGTCAGCACGGCCAACGTGATGCAGACCTATTCGACGGTCAACGTGCTGGGCATTCCGCTGGTCAACGCCACGCCGGTCGGAACCACGCTGAATGGCCTGGGCGGTGCGGTCACCGGTGGCAGCTCGCACCTCACCCTGATCGGTGGTGTCACGTCGGACAGCTACATCTACAACATCAACAACGGCAATCCGGGCGGCCTGCTTGGCCTGCTGCTGCCGGGGCAGTCGCCGGACTGGGCGGCCAAGTGTCTGGACGTCCTCGGCGTGGCCGACATCTCCTGCTGGGCGGTCAACGCCGCGCAGGACTACCAGGTATTGATGGGCGACGGCGCCTATGCGAACGGTTCCCGCGAAGTGGTGATCGGCGCCAACGCACGCCACGAACTGCCCAAGGTCGATGCCAACGTCGCCTTCCCCGGCAACGGCACCAACGATCCGACCAACCCCACCGGCGTGCCCACCGCGGACTACGCCGCGCGCATGGGCCATTCGGTGATCGTCGGCGACAGCGCCTCCGGCACCGCCAATGGGCAGACCCTGCTCGGCGCCGAGGCAACTTCCGACAAGGCCAATTCGGTGGCGCTGGGCTACCGTTCGGCTGCACTGCGCGGCGCGCAGGCCAGCTACAGCGCATACGGCCTGACCGCAGCGCAGGTGTCCGCCGGTGAAGTGTCGGTGGGCAGCGCCGACGGCGGCGAGCGGCAGATCACCAACCTGGCCGCGGGTAGTGCCAACACCGATGCGGTCAACGTCGCCCAGTTGAGGGGCGCGATCAGCCAGATCGATGCACTGGGCGACGTCGCCGTGACCTACGACCTGGACGCCAACGGCGACCCGGACTACCGCCGTGTCACGCTGGGCAATGGCACCGGCACCACCACCCTGGGCAACCTGGCGGCGGGTGCGATCAGCGCCACCAGCACCGACGCGGTCAATGGCGGCCAGCTGTTCACCAGCAACGATGCGATCACGCGCTTCTTCGGTGGCCGCACGGCCTTCGACCCGGCCACCGGTGCCTTCACCGCACCGCTGTTCGAGATCAGCACCATCTCCGGAGACGGCGCGATCGCGCAGGGCGCGTACGAGAACGCCACCGATGCCTTCGACGCCGTCGATGGCTCGCTGGTGAACCTCAACACGCAGATCAACGACATCCGCAACGGCGGCACCAAGTACCTGCGGGTGAACTCAACCGGCGTGGAAGCCGTGGCCACCGGCAGCGACTCCATCGCCGTCGGCAGCAACGCGCAGGCCACTGCCGCCAACAGCATCGCCGTCGGCGCGGGCAGCCTGGCCGACCGTGACAACACCGTCTCCGTCGGCGCCGCCGGTGCCGAACGCCAGATCGCCCACGTCGCCGCAGCGACCGAGGCGACCGATGCGGTCAACCTGGGCCAGCTGCAGGCATCGGAGGAGGGCGCGCTGCGCTACGACCTCAACGCCGATGGCAGCGTGGACTACGCCAGCGCCACGCTGGGCCAGGGCGGCACCGCCACCACCCTGCGCAACCTGGGCCCGGGTGAAGTCAGCGCGCTCAGCAGCGAAGCCATCAATGGCGCCCAGCTGTTTGCCGCCAACCAGACCGTGGCCACCCACCTGGGCGGCGGTTCGACGGTGGATGGCAATGGCGTGGTCACCGCGCCGACCTACAACATCAACAACGTCGCCGCCAACGGCACCATCAGCCAGGGCAGCTACAACGACGTGGGCAGTGCCTTCGATGCGGTGAGCACTTCGCTGGCCAACGTGGTCGACCAGACCGGCGACCTGGACAAGCGCGCCGTGAAATACGATGTGGATGGCAACGGCGACCTGATGGATTCGGTCACCCTCAACGGTACCGGTGGCGCTGCAGTGAGGTTGACCAACGTGGCCGCTGGCAGCATCCAGGCCGGCAGCAGCGATGCCATCACCGGCGACCAGCTGTTCGCCACCCACGCCACCATCGCCAACTACTTCGGCGGCAGCACCACCTACGACGGCACCACCTCGCAGTGGACCGCACCGTCCTTCAGCATTTCCAGCATCGCCACCGACGGCAGCATCTCGCTCAACGACTACAGCAACGTCACCGCCGCCTTCTCGGCGGTCGACGGTTCGCTGCGCACGCTCAACCAGCGCATCCTCAATGGCAGCGCCAGTCCCTACCTGGCAGTGAATTCGGCTGCCGCCGCAGCAACCGCGACCGGCGACGAGGCGGTGGCGGTGGGTCCGCAGGCCAGCGCGGCCGGTGCCTCCAGCGTGGCCGTCGGCAACGGCGCCAGCGCCAGCGCCGACAACAGCGTGGCCCTGGGCAGCGGTTCGGTCGCCAGCGTCGGCGCACAGACCGGTTACACCGGCGCCTACGGCGAAGCCGGGGCCAGCAACTCGGCCGGTGAAGTCTCGGTCGGCAGCAGTGGTGCCGAGCGCAAGATCACCAACGTGGCCGATGGTTCCGATGACCACGACGCCACCAACGTGGGCCAGCTGAACAACGGCGTGAACTACGCCATCGACCAGTCCAAGGCCTACACCGACCAGAAGATCCAGAACATCACCAACGTGGCGGGCAGCTTCCGCGCCAACAACAGCAACAACCTGGCCGACCCGGCCGCGACCGGTGCCAACTCCGCCGCCGGTGGTGCCGGTTCCACCGCCGCGGGGGCCAACTCCACTGCGCTGGGCAATGGCGCGCAGGCGCAGGCCGACAACTCGGTGGCGCTGGGCGCCGGCTCCGTCGCCAACCGCGCCAACACGGTGTCGGTGGGCGCTGCCGGTGCCGAACGCCAGGTGGTCAACGTGGCCGACGGCACGCAGGCCACCGATGCGGTCAACGTGCGCCAGCTGCAGGCATCGCAGCAGGGCACGCTGCGCTACGACACCACCGTCAACGGCGACACCAACTTCAACAGCGTCACCCTCGGCAGCACCACCGGTGGCCCGACCACCGTGCGCAACGTGGCGGCCGGTACCGCCGGCACCGATGCGGTCAACGTCGACCAGCTGAGGGCCGGCATGTCGCAGACCCTGGACTGGTCCAAGGCCTACACCGACGAGCGCATGGGCGGCTTCGAGCGCGAACTGCGCAAGACCGACAACCGCGCTTCGGCCGGCATCGCCTCGGCCATGGCCACCGCCGCACTGCCGCAGCCCAGTGAAGCGGGTCGCAGCATGGCCTCGTTCGCGGCGGGCAGCTACAACGGCGAATCGGGCATGGCGCTGGGCATTTCCGGTGTCTCCGAAGGTGGCCGCTGGATCTACAAGTTCAGCGGTTCCACCAACACCCGTGGCGAAGCCGGCGTAGCCGTCGGCGCCGGCATCCAGTGGTAAGCGCGCGGGCCGGGCTGCGCGACAGCCCGGCCCTGCCCACCACATCGACAGGGGGAATCCCAATGACGTTCCAACGTACCTCGCGCCCCGGCCCGTTCGCCGCGTCGCTCATCCTGGTCCTGGCCGCCGGCCTGCTGGCCGGTTGTCGCAGCACCGCACCCGCCGGGGAATCGCCGGCTGCGGACACCCTGGTCAGCTTCCCCGATGCCAGCAAGGCATCACTGAAGGAAGGCACCTATCCCGACGTGGCCGACCTGCGCCGCTTCGCCCCTGGCATGAGCAAGCGCCAGCTGTACGCGCTGCTGGGCACGCCGCACTTCAATGAAGGCATGTGGGGCGTGCGCAGATGGAATTACCTGTTCAACTTCCGCACCGCACAGGGCGCGGAGTACTTCACTTGCCAGTTCCAGGTGGAATTCGACGGCAAGGGCATTGCCCAGGCCGGGCACTGGAAGCCGCAGGCCTGCGCGGCCGTGCTTGACCCACCGCCGCCGCCGCCGGTTGCAGCCGCGCCTGCGCCACTGCCGGCCCAGCCGCTGCGCTTGTCCGCCGATGCGTTGTTCGGCTTCGACAGCGACGTGCTGAGCCAGGAAGGCCAGACGGCGGTGCAGGGCGTGCTCGCGCAGGTGCGTGAAGCCAGCCAGGTGCAGTCGATCCAGGTGGTCGGCTACACCGATCGTATCGGCGGCGCCGACTACAACCAGCGGCTGTCGCAGCGGCGCGCCGAGTCGGTGCGGGTGGCACTGGTGCAGGGCGGGGTACCTGCACAGGCCATCAGCGCGGAAGGACGCGGCGCCGCCGACCCCCTCGTGGAGTGCACGCAGCGAAGCCAGCGCGAGCTGATCGCCTGCCTGGCGCCGAACCGCCGCGTGCAGATCGCCGGTACGGCCCGGCTCGACTGAGCGCCCCCGCCGGCCCGGTCGGCGCCCGTGTTTCCCCCCTGATCCGCCGGCCGGCGTGGATGCGTCTCCCCCGTCATCTCCGCTTGCCGGCGGGCCAGGTCTTTCCATGGTGCACGCGATGAATGCCCAATTCCTGCCCTTGTCCATGAAGACGGAAACCACAGTCAGCGTGTATGGCCAGCTTGGCAACCATTCAGTGGTGCGCCTTCCCGGTCGGCGCCTTCCCGGCCTGATCCTGCAGGCCGACACCGTGGCCGGGTTCCTCACCCAGCTGCAGGACGCGCAGGCCTGCCTGCGCAGCGGGCGCGCGCAACGTGCCGATGCCGAGATGGACATGCTGATCGACACGCTGCAGCAGTGGTACGCGCTGATCGAGTCACGCCTGGCCGACGCCGGCGAGGCGCTGTAACGGCCGCAGGTTCTGCCATCCACGCATGGCGTGGATCTACTGAATCAACCGGATCCGTGGCAGTAGATCCACGCCATGCGTGGATGAACGTCAATCGCTGTCTTCGACGCGCTCGCCCATCAACTCGCGCTGGCGCTTGTCCAGCTCTTCGGCGTAGCGCTTGCGCACGAACGCTTCGGAGACCACGCCCAGCACCTGGCCATCACTGGCCACCACCGCCAGTTCGTCGGCCTGGGTCTGGTCGAAGCGCTGCATCACCGCCACCACGTTGGCGTTGGCGGCCAGCGCAACGTCGCGGTTCTCGGCATAGTCGCCCACCACCGCGTCCGGCTTCACGCCATCGCCGTACATGCGCGGAATCTGCACGATGCCGGCGTAGTGGCCTTCGCTGTCCACCAGGATCACGCGGCCGCCCGAACCCAGCGGGAAGCGCTGGCGGAACGAAGCCGTATCCAGATCGGCCGGTGCGGTGGCCACGCCCTTGCGCATCATCCGCCCGGCATTGAGGTTCTGCACCCAGCCCACGTCGCGCGCGCTCTTGATGGTTTCCCCGCGCAGGTGCATGCGCCAGGTGGAGAACGAGTAGCCGAACCACTGCCGCACCAGCGTGCTGGACACCAGCACGGCGCTCATCACCACGCTGGTCAGCAGGAAGTCGTGGGTGCCTTCCAGCACCAGCATGGCCATGGTCATCGGCGCGCCGACCACGGCGGCCGCCAGCGCGGCCATGCCGGCCAGAGCAGCCGAAGTGGCATCGATCACCGGCACGCCGGTGGCCATCGCCAGCAGGCCGGCAAACAGGGCGCCTACCAGCGTGCCCATGAACAGCGAGGCGAAGAACAGGCCACCGCGGAAGCCGAAGCCCAGCGAGATGCCCGAGGCCAGGCACTTGAGGGTCAGCAGCGCACCGATCCAGATCAGCGGCAGGTGGGTGGTCAGGTCCAGGTGCAGCGCGCCGTGGCCGGACGACAGCACCTGCGGGCTGGCCATCGCCAGCGGAATCAGCAGCAGGCCGCCGAGCACCGGGCGGCCCCACAGCGGCAGCGGGCTGCGCTTGACCGTGCCTTCGATCGAAGCGATCAGGCGCATCACCAGGATGCCGACCATCGCGCAGCAGCAGCCGAGCAGGCCGTAGATGGCGTAGTCGGCGGCGCGCACGTCGATGGTGGATGCGGCCGGCAGCAGATAGGCGTCGATGCCGGCCTGGTCGGCCACGAAGGCACCGGCCAGTGCAGCCACGGCCACCGGCGCCAGGGCGGCGGGCGTGTAGGCACCGATCACGATCTCGAAGGCGTAGAACGCGCCAGCCAGCGGCGCACCGAAGGCGGCGGCGATGGCACCGGCCGAACCGGCACCGACCAGGATGCGCACGTCATTGCGGCGCAGGCGCATCACCCGGCCCAGCTGCGAGCCGCTGCCGGCGCCCATCTGCGTGTACGACGCCTCCAGGCCCACCGATGCGCCGCAGCCGTTGGAGATCAGGGTCTGGGTCAGCACGATCAGGTTGTCGCGCATCGACATGCGGCCGCCGTGCAGGGCGTTGGCCTCCACCGCATCGAGGAGCGGGCGCTTGAGGCGGGTGGCGGCCAGCGCGACCAGGCCGACCAGCAGGCCGCCCAGCGGCAGCACCAGCAGGGCGGTCCACGGCAGCGAGGGCAGGGAGCTCAGGCGGATGCCTTCATCCAGGCCGTACAGCGCGGCCTGCAGCCAGCGCGCGATGCCCGATTGCAGCAGGGTCAGGCCGCCGGCGAGCAGGCCGACCACCAGGGCGAGGGCGATGAACCACAGGTCGCTGCCGCGCAGGCGCAGGCGCAGGCCCTGGAGGGCCAGATGCAGGCGGGATGGCGAAGCGTGGGAGGACATGGTGGCGGCATGATACGCCGCCACCGTGATCGCTGCCCTCACCGCATCGGGCGGCTGCGGGCTCAGAAGCGGTAGCGGCCCTGCACGTAGAAGGTGCGCGGCGCGGCCACCATGCGCCCGGCGTTGCCGTCGACGTTGCGGGTGTACCAGCGCTTGTCGGCCAGGTTGTTCACGCCCAGCGCGATCTCGCTGTCAGCCAGGCCCGGCACCTGCCAGGCCACCTGCGCGTTCAACAGGCGCACGCCCGGCACCCGGCCCACGCGCGCATCGGCGCTCTCGGCCCAGGTGTTGGCGGCATCGGAGAACTGCCCGCTCTGGTGCGTGCTGGAGACGTTGAAGGTCCAGGCGGCGAGGGCGTAGCGGGCGCCGATGCTGTCGGTGTCACGCGAGTAGAAGGGCACGTCCAGGCCGCGGTTGTCACCGGACTGCTGGATCGCCTTGGTCCAGGTGTAGTTCGCGTACAGCTCGAGCCCGGCCAGTGCGCTGTCCTCGGCAAAACGGTATTCCAGCGCGCTCTCCACGCCCTTGTGGTCGGTGGCGCCGATGTTCTGGAAGGTGGGCGGGGTGATGCCCGGCACCTGCTGGATCTGGTTGTCGAAGCGCATCTTGAACACGGTCACTTCCGCGCGCAGGGCGCCGTCCTGCCAGCGCGCGCCCAGTTCGGTGGTCTTGGCCACTTCCGGGTTCAGCGGGTTGCTGGCGGTCTGCGAATTCAGCTGGATGTTCTGCACCGGCCCGAACGAGGTGGTGTAGTTGCCGAACACGGTCAGCTGCGGGGTCAGCAGGTAGGCGATGTTGATCGACGGCAGCGCCTTGTCGTTGCGGCTGCTGAAGGTGGCGCCGCCACCGGCCTGGCGGCGGTCCATGTCGATCCACTCCATGCGCACGCCCGGGGTGATGCGCCACTGGCCCAAGGCGATGCGGTCGTCGACGTAGAAGGCGTGCGCATCGGTGGCGTTGTCGAAGCGGGTGATGGCGCTTTCCACGCCGGTGCGGCGGACCACGGTGTAGCTGCGGTCGTTGCCGCGCTCGCGCAGGAAGCGGTAGCCGGCGGTGATGTCATGCACCGTGGTGCCCCAGTGCAGGCGCTGGGTGTAGCGCGGCTCGATGCCCAGCACGCGGTAGTCACGCGGCTGCACGGTCAGCTGGGTGTTGGCAGCGTTGATGAGCGAGCTGGCGCGGTTGCTTTCGTTGTAATACGCCAGCACTTCGAATTCGCTGCTGGCCGACAGGGTATTGGTGTAGCCCAGGTCGATGCCGGTGCGGTGGCCCTTCCAGAAATCGGTGGGGCGGGTGTTCTGGAACGGATCGGCCTCGTACTGGGCGCGGGTCAGGCCGCCCGGGGTCAGCGAGCGCACATCGTAGTACGACAGTTTCGCGCGCAGCTCCTGCTGCTCGTCGATGGCATAGGCGAACTTCAGCGCGAGGTCGTCGAAGCGGTCATCGCTGCCCTGGCGCCAGCCGCGGCCGTCCTGGCCCGAGTACAGCAGGGCCATGCCCAGGCCGTTGTCGCCGGTACCGCCGAGGAAGGCGTTGTACTGGGTGCTGTCACCACCGCCGTGGTCGTAGGCGGTGTAGCGCACGCCGGCTTCGCCGTGCAGGCCGGCCTCGGTGGGGATGGCGCGGGTGCTGAAATTGATGATGCCGCCGACGTTCTGCGGCCCGTAGCGCACCGCGCCGCCGCCGCGCACCACGTCGATGGACTCGATGTTGGACAGGCTGGTCGGGGCAAACGAGAGCTGCGGCTGGCCGTACGGCGCCACTGCCAGCGGCACGCCGTCCAGCAGCACGGTCGAGCGCGGCGAGTAGCGGCCGGTCAGGCCACGCACGCCGATGTTGAGCGAGACCGAGCTGCCGGCCGTGCCCGAGTTGTCGGTGACCTGCACGCCGGGAATGCGGCGCATGGCATCGCCGATGCTCGCTGCGCCGCTGGCGTCGATGCGCTGGCGGTCGACCACGGTGCGGGCACCGGCGAAGCTTTTCACGCTGTCGTGCAGGCCGGTGCCCAGCCAGCTGCCGGAGACCTGGATGCTGTCCAAGGTGGTGGCGCTGTCCTGCGCAAAGGCGGTGGCGGACAGGCACAGGGTCAGGGCGGCGGCCAGGGGCAGGCGGGCCGGGGGCAGGATTCGGAAGGGCATGGAGGCGGGCGCGGAAGGGTCGTAAATGAGAATTATTGCTGATTCCATTCGCCAATGGAATGCGTCTTTCGGGGGTGGCGCGGCCGTGGCGTGAATGGCCCGGTGGTAAAGTGGAGGATTGCTTCCTGACTGCCGAGATCTGCCATGTCCACTGCCGCTTTCTATCCCGTCGGAACCCCTGGCCAGCCGTGGGGCACGGCGGAACGGGAGCAGTGGCGCGGCCGCCAGCAGCGCCTGCGCCGCTATGACCAGGAAGTGCTGCCGCGCATCGAAGCGCTGGCCGGCCGCTTCGAGAAGGTGGCCTATGGCCAGCTCGACTATGCCGGTGAGACCTACACCCTGTTCGCCCTGCGCAGCCACGACTGGAATCCGGCCCTGCCGGCGGCGCTGGTCACCGGTGGCGTGCACGGCTACGAAACCAGCGGCGTGATGGGGGCGCTGGATTTCCTGGAACAGCACGCGGCCGACTACGCCGGCAAGGCCAACCTGCTGGTGGCGCCGTGCGTGAACCCGTGGGGCTTCGAGCGCATCAACCGCTGGAACTACGATGCGATCGACCCGAACCGCAATTTCCGCGCTGATGGCCCGGCCCGTGAATCGACCGCCGTCATCGCGCTGATCGCCCCGTACAAGGGGCAGTTCGTGCTGCACATCGACCTGCATGAGACCACCGACAGCGACGAGAGCGAGTTCCGCCCGGCGCTGGCCGCGCGCGATGGCAAGCCGTTCGAACCGGGCCTGATTCCCGATGGCTTCTATCTGGTCGATGACAGCGAGAACCCGCAGCCGGCGTTCCAGCAGGCGGTGATCGCCGCGGTCGAGCAGGTGACCCATATCGCTCCGGCCGACGAAAAGAACGAGATCATCGGTTCGCCGGTGGTCGCGCACGGCGTCATCGAGTACCCGCTGGTGAAGCTGGCGCTGTGCGCGGGCATCACCGGTGCGAAGTACACCACCACCACCGAGGTCTACCCGGACAGCCCGCGGGCGACGCCGGAGCAGTGCAACGATGCGCAGGTGGCGGCGGTGCGCTCGGCGCTGGATTACGCGCTGGCCCACCGTTGACCGGTTGAAATCGTTCGCATCCACGCATGGCGTGGATCTACTGATGGGTAGTGCCGGCCGCTGGCCGGCAATCGCGGGACAACCTCCTCGCGATTACCCCAATGCGTCGGCCCACCACAACGCGGCCGGCCCTGGCGGGCTGTCGCGGCGGCGCACCAGGTCGCTGTGGATGCGCCGGGGCCAGCCGGGCAGGCGCAGCTCCAGCAGCCGCCCGCGGTCATAGCGCTGCACCAGTGCCCGCGGCAGTTCAGCCCAGCCGATGCCGTCCTCGGCCATCTCCATCACCATCAGGTAGTCCGAAGCCGTCCACACCCGGCCAGCGGCGGCGCGTGCGTGATCGGCCTGCGCGCTCAGCCGCACCTGCCGGTGCCGGGCCAACTGCTGCGAGGCGCGCGTGCCGGCCCGTGCCAGCGGATGCTCGAGGGCCACGTAGATCGCCAGCTCGCTGTGGTGGGCCAGCGGCTGCGCCAGCAGCGCATCGGGATAGCGGTCCTGTCGTGGCAGCAGGCCCAGGTCGGCGCGCGCGCTGGCGACGATCTCCAGCACATCGTGGCCTTCGGCATCCAGCCATTCCAGCTCCACCTCGGGAAACGCCTCAGCAAAACGCTGCAGCACGCGTTGCGCCGGGTCAAGCTGGTAGACATCGGAGAACACCACGGTCAGCCGCGGCTCGACGGGCGCGGCCAGGCGTACGCTCAACTGCTGCAGGCGCTGGTCGGCGGCAAGGATCTCCTGCGCGTGGCCGAGCACCTCGCGCCCGGCCTCGGTCAGCTGCGGGTAGCGCGCGCTGCGGTCGAACAGGGCCACGCCCAGATCGGCTTCCAGGTGGGCGATGGCGGTGCTGACGGTGGACTGGGTCTTGCGCAGGCGCCGCGCCGCTGCGGAGAACGAACCAAGCGCAGCGGCCTCGACGAAGGCCTGCAGGGATTCGGGAGAGTAGGGCATCGATCCATCGCTCCTGTCGATGGAATCCATCTTGGGGCCAACGTAAAAGGCGATGATACTGCCTCCCGTGTCCACCGCCCTCCTGCGGCAGGCAGCGCGCTTCCACGCACGGCGTGGATCTACCCTCCGGCTTCGGCGCGGCCACAAGGAGTTCCCCATGTCCCGCATTGTTCCTGCCCGTGGCGCGCTGGTCGCCTGGGCCTGCCTGACCGTGGCGATCGTCGCCGAAGTGGTCGGCACGTCGTTCATGGCCCACGCCGCCCGCGATGGCGGCTGGGTCGGCTATGCGGTGATGGCGGCCGCACTGGCCCTGTCGTATTACTTCCTGGCGTTGTCGGTGCGCCGCATCGCGGTGGGCGTGGCCTATGCCGTGTGGGAAGGCCTGGGCCTGACCCTGCTGACCGTGGTCGGCGTGTGGGTGTTCGGCGAGCACCTGTCGCTGCAGCAGCTGGCCGGCCTGGGGCTGGCGGTGGTCGGCATCGTCTGCGTCACCCTGGGGGAGGCGCACGCATGAACACGACTGCACTGTTTTTCGTGATCTGTTCGGCCCTGATCGACGTGGCCGCCAACATGATGGTGGCCCGATCCGATGGTTTCCGCCGCTGGCGCTGGGGTGCCGGGGCCATCGTGCTGGTCTGGATCGCTTTCGCGATGCTGGGCCAGGCAGTGCGCCACATCGACCTTGCCACGGCCTATGCGTTGTGGGGTGCCATCGGTGTGATCGGCACGGCCGCCTGCGGCCGCCTGCTGTTCGGCAACCGGCTGCGCCCCATCGGCTGGGTGGGCATCGCCCTGGTCACCGCTGCGGTCCTGCTGCTCAGCACCGCCTGAGCGACCGCGATTGCGGCGCGCGGTGGGGTGGCCGACACTGCAGCCATCCCGCAATGGAGTGCCCGCCATGTTCAGCCACATCACCGTCGGTTCCAACGATCTTGCAGTCTCGCGCCGCTTCTACGATGCCTTGTTCGCCGCCATGGGCGGGCGCCCGGGCATGACCGACGAAGACGGCAAGCTGGTCTACATCAAGGAGGGGCGGATGTTCATCGTCACCCCGCCCATCGATGGCCAGCCGGCCTGCCACGCCAACGGCGGCACCATTGGTTTCGCGCTGCAGTCCCCGCAGGCGGTGCATGCCTGGCAGGATGCCGGCGTGGCCCAGGGCGGCAGCGCCATCGAAGCGCCGGCCGGTGTGCGCCACAAGGCGGGGCGCCAGCTGTACCTGGCCTACCTGCGCGATCCGGATGGCAACAAGCTGTGCGGTGTACACGTGATGGACTGAGCGGCGCGGCGCGGCGCGCGCGTGATAGCACGCCGTACCTGTCCGCGGGCTGTCGTTGCGACCCCGCACTTCATCCTGCGTCCACTGCCGTTCATGCAGACTCGGTCGGCTAATCCCTGATCGACCGGAGATGGCTGCCGATGGAAGCACTGGAGCCTCAACACACCCCGGTGCGCACTCTCCGGCCTGTCTTCGCCTTTGCGGCGATCGTTGTCGTTGCCTTCGCACTGTTCGTCAGCCTGTTCCCGCTGGGGGCCGGCCGCCTGCTGCTGAAGGCGCAGGACTGGGCCGCACTCAACGTCGGCTGGTACTACCTGCTGGCGATGACCCTGTACCTGGTGTTCGTGGTGGGCGTGGCGCTGTCCAAGTACGGCGGCATCAAGCTCGGTGCCGACCACGACGAGCCGGAATTCAGCTATCTCTCCTGGGCCGGCATGCTGTTCGCCGCCGGCATCAGCATCACCCTGTTCTTCTTCTGCGTTTCCGAGCCGCTCACCCATTACCTGCAGCCACCGCAGGGCGATGCCGCTGCTGGCGAGGCAGGCGCGCGGCAGGCCATGCAGCTGCTGTTCCTGCACTGGGGCCTGCATGGCTGGGGCGTGTTCGCGCTGGCGGCCATGGCGATGGCCTACTTCGCCTACCGCCACAACCTGCCGCTGGCGCTGCGCTCGGCGCTGTACCCGCTCATCGGCAAGCGCATCAACGGCCCCATCGGCTACACCGTGGATGCACTGGGCATCGTCGCCACCGTGTTCGGCATCGGTGCGGACATGGGTTTCGGCGTGCTGCACCTCAACGCCGGCCTGACCCACCTGTTCAACGTGCCGCACTCCAACCTGGTGCAGATCCTGCTGGTGGCCAGCATGATGGGCGCCGCCGTGGCGGTGGCCGTGTCCGGGGTGGAGAAGGGCGTGCGCTGGATGGCCAACATCAACATGCTGCTGGCCATCGCGCTGGTGCTGTTCATGCTGTGCGCCGGCCCCACCCAGTACCTGCTCAGCACGCTCATGCAGAACCTGGGCGATTACCTGGGCAGCGTGGTCGGCAAGAGCTTCGACGTGTATGCCTATGGCGGCCGCCCGCAGTGGCTGGGTGGCTGGACGGTGTTCTACTGGGCCTGGTGGATCGGCTGGGCGCCGTTCGTGGGGCTGTTCATCGCGCGCATCTCGCGTGGCCGCACCATCCGCGAATTCGTGTTCGGCGTGCTGCTGATACCGCTCGGTTTCACCCTGGCGTGGCTGTCGATCTTCGGCAACAGTGCGCTGGACCAGGTGCTGCACCATGGCCAGCAGCAGCTGGCACAGCTGGCGGTGGATGATCCGCCCACGGTGCTGTACGCGCTGCTGGATGGCTACCCATGGAGCCGGGTGGTGATCGCGGTGACCGTGCTGGTGAGTTTCATCTTCTTCGTGACCTCGGCCGATTCGGGCGCGGTGGTGCTGTCCACACTGTCCTCGCACGGCGGTGCGCCTGAGGACGACGGCCCGCGCTGGCTGCGCGTGTTCTGGGGCACGGTCATCGCGGTGCTCACCGCAGGCCTGCTGCTGGCCGGCAGCATCGATGCGCTGAAATCGGCGGTGGTGCTGGCATCGCTGCCGTTCTCGGCGGTGCTGCTGCTGATGATGTGGGGCCTGACCCGCGCCTTCAGTGACGAATCGCACCGCGAACGCGCGCAGCAGTTCCGGCCATCACCGCTGATCGGCGATGACCGCCACCACCAGGGCTGGCGCCAGCGCCTGAGCCAAGCCATGCACTTCCCGGTGCGCGACCAGGTCTACCGCTTCATGGACGATACGGTGAAGCCGGCGATGGAAGCGGTGGCCGAGCAGCTGCGCGGGCAGGGCTGGGATGTGGCCACGCGCTTCGAGGCGGGCGACATGGAACTGTCGGTCAACCACGGCGAGCAGCAGGATTTCCTGTACCGGGTGATCCTCAGCGGCTACCTGACCCCGTCCTTCGCCGCCCAGCAGCTGCGCAACCAGCGCTACTACCGCGCCGAAGTGCATCTGTTCGAAGGCAGCCAGGACTACGACCTGGTCGGCTACAGCCGCAAGCAGATCATCAACGACATCATCAGCCAGTACGAACGGCACCTGCAGTTCCTGCATCTGAGCCGTTGATGCGCGACCGCCGGGCATGGCCCGGCGGTCGGTGGTAGTGCCGGCCGCTGGCCGGCTGCGCGAACGGGGCGGCGTATCACCGCCCCTCCGATATCCATCAGAACCGGTAACGCGCGCCCAGCGATACGAACTGCCCGCGCAGGTTGTACTGGGTGATGTCGAAGCCATTGGCGCCGCCGGCCGGATCGAACGGCGGATCCTTGTCGGCCAGGTTCAACACCGACAGCGACAGCGTGGTGTTGGCGATGCCTTCATAGGCCACGTACAGATCCAGCTGCTGGTACGACTTCACCCGTGAATCCAGCCCTGGGTTGCTGGTGGTCGTGGCCACGCGCTGGTCATAACCGCTGATGTACTGCAGGCTCAGCGAACTGGTCCAGTGGCCCGCGTTCCAGGTGAGCGAGGTCGTGCCACGGCTGCTCGGCAGGGCGCCCAGGCGGTTGTTGCCCGCGCCGTCATAGGCGGCCTGGCCGGCCACCAGCGGCTGCTTGTAGTCCAGCAGGTGCGTCCAGCTGCCGGCCACGGTGAAGCTGCCCCAGCGGTCGGTGCGGAAGCGGCGGCTGGCTTCCAGATCCAGCCCGGAGGTCTTCAGCTCGCCCTGGTTGGCGTACTGGTTGGTGATGAACTGGATGCGCCCCTGCGCATCGCGCTGCACGCGACCCGGGAACAGCTCCGGATTGTTGACGATGAACTGTGCGTTGTCCGGCTGCACCAGGTTGTCCTGCTCGATGCGGTACCAGTCCAGGCCGATGCTGGTGTCAGCGTCGGGCGACCAGACCGCGCCCAGGTTGTAGTTGCGCGAGCGCTCGGCCTTCAGGTCCGGGTTGCCGGTACGCACGTTGGTCACGCCACGGCTGCCGCCGGGCTGCAGCGGATCGTAGGGATCGACCACCGAGCCGTAGCTGATGGTCTGGCCCGGCGCGATCTCCGGCAACGACGGCGCGCGGAAGCCGCGCGAGAACGAGCCGCGCAGCAGCAGGCTGTCCAAGGGCTGCCAGCGCAGCGCCACCTTCGGCGAGAACGCATTGCCAAAATCGTCGTAATGGTCGCCGCGCCCGGCCAGCTGCAGTTCCAGCGTGCGGTGCAGCGGAATGCTGAACTCGGCGTAGGCTGCGCTGACCTCGCGTTCGCCGTTGACCACGTTGATGGCCGGGCGCAATTCAGTGCCGGACAAGACCTGTTCGCTGGTGCGCGCGTCCAGTGACTCGCGGCGAACTTCGGCACCCCAGGCGAAGCCGATGGAACCGGCCGGCAGGTTCCACAGCTGGGTGGAGGCCTTGAACGAGGCCTGGCTCAACCGGTACCAGCCCGGTCGCTTGGTCTGCAGTCGCAGCGCCTCCAGTGCCTGCGGGGTCTGCGAGGGATCAACGATGTTCAGGCTGCCATCGGCCAGCGCCTGCTGGAACGCATAGCGGTTGACGAAGTTGTCGACGTATTCGCGCTGCGCGCTCTCCGAGCTGAGTGCGGCAAGCTCCCAGTCCCAGCGCTCGGTCGTGCCGCGCACGCCGGCCAGCGCGCGGTAGAACACCTGGGTGTTGTCCTTCAGTCGCGGGCCGAGCGCGAACAGCGATGTCTCGAACGGCAGTGGCGTGGTGCCGGGGTTGTACGGGTTGCCCACCGGCAGCACGGCAGGAATGTCGACCAGGGTGCCGCTGGTGGCGTCATAGGCGCGCAGGCCAGGGCCGACCGTCAGCGGTGCGCTGAAGATCTGGTCGGCCTTGTTGTGCGCATACAGGATGTCGGCGAAGGCTTCGACGCTGTCATTGAAGCGGTAGGTCGCGCTCAGTGACGCCTGCAGGCGCTCGGCACCGGGCTGCAGGGTTTTGTACGGCTGCGCGTTGAATGCGCAGGCCTGGCCGGGCAGGGTGCTGCCGAAATCGCTGTAGGGACGCAGCTGGCTGCCGTCCGGGCAGCTGGAGAACGGTTGCGGTGCGCGTGGGTCGGACAGCCAGTTGCCACCTGCGGTATTCCAGCCAGCCAGGCGGCCGCCGGGCTTGTCGCGGAAGTCGCCGCTGCGGGTGAAGGCGCGTTCGTCGGCATCCAGGCGGTCACGCTTGAGCACGTCCAGCCCGAACAGCACGTTCCAGCCATCGCGGTCGACGTCTCCGAATCCTGCCAGCAGGTTGGCCTTCCGCTCGTTCAGGCCACCCTGGGTTGCCGTGCCGAGGCCGCCGCCTACTTCCACGCCCTGGAAATTGCGGCGCAGGATGATGTTGACCACGCCAGCGATGGCATCGGATCCGTACACGGCCGAGGCACCGTCCTTCAGGACTTCGATGCGGTCCACGGCGCTGATCGGCAGCGCGTTCAGGTCGACGAAGGTGTCCTGGGTGTTCAGGGCGAAGCCAAAGTTGGACACGCGGTAGCCATTGACCAGCACCAGGGTGTTCTTCGGCGACAGGCCGCGCAGGCCGATGGAGGCCGAGCCGGCGGCAAAGCTGCCGGTGTACTGCTCGTCGTAACTGTTGCCGGCGTTGGCCGACAGGCTGCGCAGCACATCGGTGAGGGTGGATTTGCCACTCAGCTCGATCTGCTCGCGCGACAGCACCTGCACGGGATTGGGGCCAGCGGTATCGCTGCGCTTGATGTTGGAGCCGGTGACCAGCACGGCGCCGAGGGTCGTGCTGTCCTTGCCGGTTTCGGCGGGAGAGGTTTCAGCGGCGGCAGTGCCGGCCGCCAGGCCCAGCGCGACGGCGCTGGCCAGCAGGGTGGTGCGGAACATGGAAACGCCAGTGGCTGGAGGAGTTCCCAGTACCGCATGGCGGTTGCAGGGACGACCAATGACGAATACGCATTCAGTTATGTATCACAGGTTCTTAACGAACCCGCGCGGTGTCCACACCGCCGGGCATGGCCCGGCGCTACCGTTTCTCTGGCGATGTTGTGGAGCCGGGCCCCGTGCCAGGCTCCACCATGCGGCGATCAGACCCGCAGCAGCACCTTGCCGCCGCGCCCCGGCTGCGCGCTTGCAGTGGCCGCGGCCTGGATGTCGTCCAGCGCGAAGATGCCGTCCACCGGCAGGGTCAGCTCGCCGCTGGCCGCGCGCTGCAGCAGTTCGCCCACCAGCCGGCGCTTGTCTTCCACCGGCATCGCCTGGCTGACCTTGCTGCCCCAGAAGCCCTTCACCGTGGCTTCCTTGTAGATCAGGCCGCTGGCGGGGATGCGCATCGCCTCGCCACTCATCACCCCGAACGAGACCAGGGTGCCGTGCAGGCCAAGCAGCTCGACCAGATCGGCGCTGGCATCGCCACCGATGGAATCGACCGCAGCGGCTGCCTGTGCTTCGCCCGTGGCCTCGCGCACGCGGTCCTTCCAGCCGTCCTGCGACGTATCGAACACATGGTCGATGCCGAGGGCCTGCAGCTGCGCGACCGCCTTGGCATTGCGCACCAGGTTGGCCACGTTGACCCCGCGTGCGCGCGCCAGCATCGCCAGCGACTTGCCGACGGCGCCGTTGGCGGTGTTCTGCACGATCCACTGGCCGGCCTCGACGTGCAGGAATTCCAGCAGCATCAGGGCGCTCAGCGGCATCGCGATCAACTGTGCCGCGGTTTCATCGGCGATGGCGTCCGGCATCGGGATGACCATGCGCGCCGGCGCGATGAACGCTTCGGCCCAGGTGGCATGCACCGACGCAGCGGCGACGCGCTGGCCGACCTGCAGGCCCTGCACGCCTTCGCCGAGAGCATCGACCACGCCCAGCGCTTCGCTGCCGCCGACTGCCGGCAAGGTCGGCTTGTAGCCATACAGGCCGCGCACGGTCAGCAGGTCGTGGTTGTGGATGGAGGCAAGCGTGGTGCGGATGCGTACCTCGCCGGGGCCGGGCTCGGGCAGGGCGACATCGGCGATGGCAAGGACAGTGGCGGGATCGCCGAAGGCGGTGTACTGGGCAGCACGCATGGGGGACTTCCGGTTGAAAAGGAGGTTGTAACCAACTGGGGATGGCGGCGCCGTGGACAAGGCGCCGGTGGTGCAACACGGCATCCTGCGACGGATCGTCGCGGCATGTCGTGATTACCGCATCTTGTGTTGACGGTTCGATCCATCCCCACTATGTTGTGGCCGTCACCCCCGGTCAGCCGCCGCCGCCGGACACGCAGCAAACGTCCCGCGGCCCGCCCCTGAAGGCTTGCCGTGTCGACGCGGCCGCCATCGTGCGGACACAGGTCGCCCCCACGGCCCGGATACCGGCCGCAGGCGCAGGCTATCGCCGACGACCTCGTGTTCCCGCGCTTTGGCATACATCCCCGATCGCCCCGTGCGCCGGTATCGCGTGCAGGGCCGCCATGGCATCGAACGCCACCGCGCGTGCGAGCCTGGAGTTCCACCACCATGACCGACAACACCCACCGCACGGCCGATCTGGCCGGCGCCGGCGACGCTTTGCGCGCTGCGGGCGAGCACGTGCCGACTTGGATCACCAAGGAAGCGGGCAACCGCCGGCTGCCGTTCGACGCCGGACGCCTGCAGCGCAGCATCGACAGCGTGCATGCCGAGTTCCCGCAGCTGGACGTGGGCGACTACCGCCGCGTGGTGCAGGCGATGGTCGAGCGCAAGCCGAGCATCAGCGCCGATGACCTGGTGGACCTGCTGATCCGCGAGGCCGAATCGCGCGTGGACTTGGTGGCGCCGGAGTGGGAGCAGTTTGCCGCGCGGCTGTACCTGCGCCGGCTGTACAAGCGTGCCAGCCGCAACCGCTTCTACGATGTCAGCCTGAAATACGGTTCCTACGTGGGCCTGCAGGAAAGCCTGGCCGACCGCGGCGTGTACAGCAACGACATCCTGCGCTGCTATTCGAAGGACGAACTGCAGCAGGCCGGCCAGATGATCGAGCCCGAGCGCGACCGCCTGTTCGCCTACAACGGCCTGTACCTGCTGGCCACGCGCTACCTGGCCAGCGACCGCAGCCGCGAGGTGTACGAACTGCCGCAGGAGCGCTGGCTGACCATCGCGCTGTACCTGATGCAGGACGAGAAGCCCAGGGAACGCCGCATGCAGCTGGTGGGCGAGGCCTACTGGGCGCTGTCCAACCTGTACATGACGGTGGCCACGCCGACCCTGGCCAACGCCGGCAAGGTCGGCGGGCAGCTGTCCAGCTGCTTCATCGATACGGTGGATGACAGCCTGCAGGGCATCTATGACTCCAACACCGATATCGCCCGGGTGTCCAAGCACGGTGGCGGCGTGGGTGCCTACCTCGGCTATGTGCGCAGCAGCGGCGCGCCGATCCGCGGCGTGCCCAACTCCTCCGGCGGCGTGGTGCCGTGGATCAAGCAGCTCAACAACACCGCCGTGTCGGTCGATCAGCTCGGCCAGCGCAAGGGCGCGGTGGCGGTGTATCTGGACATCTGGCATCGCGACATCGAGGCCTTCCTCGATCTGCGCCTGAACAATGGCGACCAGCGGCTGCGCGCGCATGATGTGTTCACTGCGGTCTGCGTGCCTGATCTGTTCATGGAGGCGGTGGAGCGTCGGGCCGATTGGTACCTGTTCGACCCGCACGAGGTGAAGCAGGCCAAGGGTTGGTACCTGCAGGACTTCTACGATGAGACGCGGGGTGCGGGCAGCTTCCGCGACCGCTACGCCGAACTGGTGAGCGACGAACGCATCAGCCGCCGCACGGTGCGTGCCATCGATCTGTTCAAGCGGATCATGGTCAGCCAGCTGGAGACCGGCAACCCGTTCCTGTTCTACCGCGATGAAGTGAACCGCAAGAACCCGAACAAGCACGCGGGCATGGTCTATTCCAGCAACCTGTGCACCGAGATCCTGCAGAACATGAGCCCGACGCGGATGATCCAGGAGATCGTCAGCGGCGACCAGATCGTCACCACCCGGCGTGCCGGCGATTTCGTGGTCTGCAACCTGTCCTCGATCAACCTCGGGCGGGCCATCACCGCGCCGGATGATCTGCTGGCCAAGGATGTGCTGGAGCGCCTGATTCCCATCCAAGTGCGCATGCTCGACAACGTCATCGACCTCAATGCACTGCCGGTGCCGCAGGCCACCATCACCAACCGCAAGTACCGCGCCATCGGGCTGGGCACCTTCGGCTGGCATCACCTGCTCGCGCAGCAGGGCATCCAGTGGGAGACGGCAGAGGCCGAGACGCTGTCGGACACGCTGTTCGAGCGCATCAACTTCCTGACCATCCAGGCCAGCCTGCAGCTGGCGCGCGAAAAGGGCAGCTACCCGATGTTCGCTGGCAGCGACTGGCAGACCGGTGCCTATTTCCGTGACCGCCGCTACGAAGGCGCCGCCTGGGACAGCCTGGCCCGCGACGTGGCCACGCATGGCCTGCGCAACGGCTGGCTGCTGGCGGTGGCACCGAACATGAGTACCGCTCAGATCGCCGGATCCACCGCGTCGATCGACCCGATCTACAGCGCGTTCTACTACGAGGAAAAGAAGGACTTCCGCCGGCCCGTGGCCGCACCGGGGTTGTCGCTGGAAACGTGGCCCTACTACGAGAAGGGCGCCTACAAGGTCGACCAGTTCGCCAGCGTGCGGCAGAACGCCCGCCGCCAGCGCCATGTCGACCAGGCCATCAGCTTCAACCTGTACGTGCCCAGCACCATCCGCGCCAGCACCCTGCTGGAGCTGCACCTGAGCGCGTGGCGCGAGGGCCTGAAGACCACCTACTACGTGCGCTCCAACGACATCGACATCAGCGAATGCGAGTGGTGCTCCAGCTGATCAACGGTAGTGCCGGCCGCTGGCCGGCAACACGTCAGAAACAGAACGAAGGCAGACGACCATGGCAACCCCCCTCGACCGCATCAAGATCCTCGAACCGCGCCATCCCAACCGCAGCACCGGCATCATCAACGGCCGCACCAGTGGCATCCTCAACTGGAACGACATTCCGTACCCGTCGTTCTACCGGGCCTACAAGGAGCTGTCGACCAACTTCTGGATCCCCGACGAGGTCGACATGAAGCTGGACGCGCGCCAGTACGGCGAGCTGTCCGGGCGCGAGAAGAATGCCTATGACTCGATCATCGGCCTGCTGGCCACGCTCGATTCGCCGCAGACCCGCTTCATCTACAACGTGGCCGAGTACATCACCGACCCGGCGGCACATGCCAACGCGGCGATCATCGGCCAGCAGGAAGTGATCCACAACGAGAGCTACAGCTACGTGCTGGCCTCGATCACCGACCTGCCCAACCAGAACCGCGTGTTCGAACTGGCGCGCACCCATCCGACCATCATCAAGCGCAATGCGCCGATCATGGGGGCGTATGACGATTTCATGCGCGAGAAGACCGCCGAGACCCTGCTGAAGTCGCTGATCCAGTCGTCCATCCTGGAGGGCATCAACTTCTATTCCGGCTTTGCGTATTTCTACAACATGGTCCGGCAGAACCGCATGACCGGCACCGGCAAGATCATCAGCTTCATCAACCGCGACGAGCTGGCCCACACCAAGTTCATCAGCGAGCTGATCCGCGCCATCATCGGCGAGAACCCGGAGCTGCAGACCAACGAACTGACGGCCTATGTGCACCAGGCCTTCGAGCACGCCATCGAGCTGGAAACCCAGTGGTCGTCGGAAGTGCTGGACGGCATCGACGGCATCGACGTCGAAGAGATGACCCGCTACGTGAAGTACCGCGCCAACAAGATGGCCGGCATGCTGGGCATCGAGCGCCTGTACAGCGACACCACCGACAACGTGATGCCGTGGATCAAGGCCTACGCCGACAACTTCACCGAAACCAAGACCGACTTCTTCGAGATGCGCAATGCAAGTTACAAGAAGACCAACGTCGACAACGGCTTCGACGACCTCTGAGCCGGGTGCAGCGCTGCGCATCCTGCTGGTGGTGGCCTCGCTGAGCGGCAACACCCGCGAGCTGGGCCGGCACATCCAGGCGCGCTGCCAGGCGGCCGGGCATGTGGTGCACTGGCAGGAGGTCGATGACCTGCGCGCGGCCGCGCCGCTGGCTGCCGATGAAGCCGACCTGGTGCTGCTGGGCTGCTGGACCGACAACGCCGGGCGGACGCCCTCGGAGATGAAGGCCTGGGTGGCCGGCATCGCCGAGCGCGGCCAGCGCCCACGCCAGCTGGCGGTGTTCGGGACCGGCGAAACGCAGTGGGGGCAGGAGTACTACTGCGGCGCCGTGCACCGGTTGATCCGTTACTTCAACAGCAGCTACCCGCCGCTGGAAATCGAACAGATGCCGCATGGCGAACGCCACGCCGCGGCCATCGACGCCTGGACCGATACGGTCCTGGCCCACTACAGGAGCACCTGCGATGCAGATCATCGACGCCACCACGCCTGAGCAGTTCCATCAGCTGCTGGCCGAGCACCCGCGGGTGCTGGTGGATTTCCACAAGGACCAGTGCCCGGGGTGCCGGATGCTGGAGATGTCGCTGCACCGCGTGGCCAACAGCGTGGCAGGGCAGGGCACGACGTTGCTGCGCGTGCAGCTGGAGGTGCTGGGCGAAGCGTTTTTCCGCGAACTGGGGCTGCGGCAGACGCCGACGCTGTCCTTGTTCCGCGATGGTGACGAGCGCCAGCGCCTGCCAGGCTTCCAGTCGCCGCAGCAGATAGAAGCCGCGATCGCGATGCACCTGTAGAGCCGAGCCATGCTCGGCTGCCGTTCGCGCGGTGCGTGATGAGGCGCCATCCACGCATGGCGTGGATCTACTGGAGCCACGCTCCTTTTCGTTACGTGCCGGCGAAGGTATCCACCAGCAGCTTCACGTTCAACGTGACGATCACCACGGCGATCACCCAGGCGATGCTGCCCAGCCAGCGCGGGGCCACCAGCGCGCCCATCGTGGCCTTGTCGGTCACGAGCCGTACCAGCGGAATGATTGCAAACGGCAACTGCATCGACAGCACCACCTGGCTCAGCACCAGCAGCTTCACCGCGCCCTGGTCGCCGAACAGCAGGATCACCACCACCACCGGGATGATCGCCAGCGCCCGGGTGATCAACCGGCGCAGCCACGGGGGCAGGCGCAGGTGCAGGAATCCCTCCATCACGATCTGTCCGGCCAGGGTGGCGGTCACCGTGGAATTCAGGCCCGAAGCGAGCAGGGCCACCGCGAACAGGGTCGAGGCCAGGCCTACGCCCAGCATCGGTGCCAGCAGTTGATGCGCCTGCTCGATGTCCTCCACGTCGAACCGGCCATTGGCATGGAAGACGGCAGCGGCCAGGATCAGGATGCTGGCATTGATGAACAGGGCCAGGGTCAGGGCGATGGTGCTGTCGGTCACCGCCCAGCGCAGCGCGCTGCGACGCCCTTCATCGGTGCGTGGATACGCGCGCGTCTGCACGATGGACGAGTGCAGATAGAGGTTGTGCGGCATCACCGTGGCACCAATGATGCCGATGGCGATGTACAGCGCATGCGGATCGGTGACCACCTGCGTGCGCGGGATGAAGCCGCCCAGCACCTCCATCACCGGCGGCGCGGCCAGTGCGATCTGCACCAGGAAGCAGCCGAAGATGATCATCAGCAGGGCGATGACGAAGGCTTCCAGCGCGCGGAAGCCGCGGTTCATCAGCAGCAGCACCAGCAGCGTGTCCAGTGCGGTGATCACCGCGCCCCACAGCAGTGGCAGGTCGAACAGCAGCTTCAGTGCGATGGCGGTGCCGATCACCTCGGCCAGGTCGCAGGCGATGATCGCCGCTTCGCACAGGCCCCACAGCGCGAGGTTTACCGGTTTGGGGTAGCGCGCGCGGCAGGCCTGGGCCAGGTCCATGCCGGTGGCGATGCCCAGCCGCGCCGACAAGGCCTGCAGGATCACTGCCATCAGGTTGGAGATGAGGATGACCGACAGCAGCAGGTAGCCGAAGCGCGAGCCGCCGGCCAGGTCGGTGGCCCAGTTGCCCGGGTCCATGTAGCCGACCGAGACCATGTAGCCGGGGCCGATGAAGGCCAGCAGGCGGAACCACCAGTGGCCTTTTTCGGGTACGGCCACCGAGGCGTTGAGCGCGCCGAGACTGGCTGCAGGGGCGGCCGGGGAGTCGGTGGGCGCGACGGTATTCATGGCTGCAATATAGCCACTGCTATATCCATTAGCAATGTGAAACAATCGTCTTTGCTGCGTCACTGGTCCAGAATTCAGGTTCAGATCCGGAATACCTCGGCAGGACAGGCACACGCGTGGGCAAGACAGGCGCTTCGACATCGGCAAAGAACCCACCCTTGATCGAGGCCGAGCGCCAGGTCGAGAGCTTCCGGCAGGTGCGCGAGGCACACCGGATGGAGCTGGTCGAGGACTACGTGGAGCTGATCTCCGACCTGCTGGCCGATGGCGGCGAGGCGCGCCAGGTCGACATCGCCACCCGCCTGGGCGTGGCGCAGCCGACGGTGGCGAAGATGCTGCGGCGCCTGGCCCGTGATGGCTGGGTGGTACAGCGGCCATACCGGGGCGTGTTCCTGACCCCGGAAGGCGAGGCGCTGGCCCATGCCAGCCGCGAGCGGCACCAGACCGTGGAGCGCTTCCTGCTGGCGCTGGGCGTCGACCCGGACACGGCGCGACGCGATGCCGAGGGCATCGAACACCATGTGAGCGAGCAGACGCTGGCGCTGTTTGAAGCGTTCGTGCGCAAGGCCGAGGGCGGGGCGGGCTGAGGTTTGGGGCAGGGCTTGCAGCCCTGCACCTGCAGAATCAACGTCAACGGCAAAAGCCGGTTTGCTGAGGGTTGGCGGGGTGGGTCCGGTTGAGGGGGACGCCGTAAACCCATCCATGGGGGCTTGGTCGCGCCATCCATGGCGCTCACACCCCCTCAACCGGACCCACCCCGCCTTCGACAGTTTCCCGCGATGTGTCAGAACAGCTTTCTGCTCTGGTGGGTGCCGACCGTTGGTCGGCACGGGGTAGGATCTGGTGGATGTCGACCTTGGCCGACACAGTAGATCCACGCATGGCGTGGATCTACCTGCCGCGGCGGAACGCGGCCGGGCTGCGGGCGCCGACGATGATCATGCGGATCATCGTGGAAATCTGTTCGACCAGCTCCGGGTCTTTCTCCGGTGGCTGGTCCATCGCGGTGGCGCCCATGGCAAACACCAGGCGGGTGATGGCGGTGGCCACCAGTTCCGGCTTGTAGAGCTTGGCGCCGTCCAGCGCGGCCAGGCGCACCAGGTCGTGCTGCAGCTCTTCTTCGAAATAGTGCAGTTCGCGTTCAACCGCGTGCTTGAAATCATCCGAGCCCACCGCGCCTTCGCGCAGCAGCACGTGCAGCAGCTTGTCGTCTGCGCGCAGCTGCTCCATGAAGGTTTCCACCGATACGCGCACGACGCTGGTCGCACTGGACGTGGCGCGCTGGCGCGCTTCGCCGATGATCGTGCGCAGTGAGCGGCCGGCCACGTCGATGAGCGCCACGGCCAGTTCGTCCATGTCGCGGAACTGCCGGTAGAAGCTGTTCGGGGCAATGCCCGCTTCGCGTGCGACTTCGCGCAGGCTGAGCGTGGACAGGCTGCGGTGCGGGCCGATCAGTTTCAGCGCGGCGGCCAACAGATCCTCGCGGCTCACCGTACGGCGGGCCGGGCTGTTGGCATCTTCGGGCGGCGACAGAACTGTGGCGGCGGCCATGGCACTTCCGGAGGGGCAAGGCTGAATCATACCCAATCCGGAGCAATATACACATGTATACACAGGTGTATGTGCGGCCGTATAGTGCGCCCATGAGCGCTGTGATCCGTCCCTCCCTGTTTTCCCCGTACCGCTGGCTGTCGCCGTCGCTGTTCGATTTCTGGGCGGGCCAGCTGAATCCGTTGTGGACCCTGCGCGAGCCCCTGGCCCGCCTGGTCCGGCGCGAGCCGGCCGGCGAGGGCGCCGCCACCCTGGTTCTGCGCTGCAACCGGCACTGGGCCGGCATGCGCGCCGGCCAGCACATCACCCTGGGCGTGGAGCTTGAAGGGCGCGTGTTGCGCCGCAGCTACAGCCCGACCGCGCTGGGGCGCCGCGAGCTGGCCATCACCGTCAAGGCGGTCGAGGGCGGCGCCATCAGCCAGCACCTGGTCCACCACGCCAAGCCGGGCGATCTGTTCCGCCTGGACGCGGCCTTTGGTGACTTCCACATGCCCGCCGCCGCCCCGGTGCTGCTGCTGGCCGCCGGCAGCGGCATCACGCCCATGCGCAGCCTGCTGCGCGAGGCCTGCCGCCGCCCGCTGGCCGCGCCAGTGGACCTGTTCTACTGGGAACGCAACGCCGCCGCGTTCCAGTTCCGTGAGGAACTGCAGGCGCTGGCCGCGGCCACCCCGAACCTGCGCGTGCACCTGCTGACCACCCGCGAAGGCGAGGTCCCGGCTGCGCGCGTCACCACCCATTCGCTGGCCGTGCCCGGCGACGACACCCCGCTGGCCCAGCGCCACGTGCTGGCGTGTGGCCCGGATGGTTTCGTGGCGGCTGCACGGCAACGCCTGGTGCACCAGGTGGCCGGTTTCCAGGCCGAGGCCTTCACCCCGCCGGCACCGCTCGGCGATGCCGACAGTGCCGGCGAGATCGCCCTGACCCTGGCCCGCAGTGGCCGCCAGCTGAAGGTCGCGCGCGGCCGTTCGCTGCTGGAAAGCCTGGAAGCGCAGGGCATCAAGCCCAAGCACGGCTGCCGCATGGGTATCTGCAACAGCTGCACCTGCGACCGCGTCAGTGGCACCACCCGCCACCTGCGCACCGGTGAAATGCAGTCCGAAGCGGCGCAGCCGGTGCGGATCTGCGTGAGCGCACCGACTACCGACCTGACTTTGGATCTCTGAGGACCTGCTGCCATGACCCGCGCTTCCGACCGTGCCCTGAGCCCCGCCGAGATGAACGCCTTCGGTGCCGAGCTCGACGCGATCCGTGACCGTATCCTGGGCAGCCTCGGCGCCTCCGACACCCGCTACATCCGCCGCGTGGCCGCCGCCGTGCGCTGGTCGGGCGTGCTGGGCCGTGGCCTGCTGTTCCTGGGCGCGTTCTCGCCGCTGTTCTGGGCGCCGCTGCTGTGGCCGGCCTGCATCGCCGGCACCCTGCTGCTGGCGCTGGCCAAGATCCTGGAGAACATGGAGCTGGGCCATAACGTGATGCACGGCCAGTACGACTGGACCGGCGACCCCAAGCTCAACGGCAACACCTATGAGTGGGACATCGTTGCCACCGGCGACAACTGGCGCAAGACCCACAATTTCCGCCACCACACCTACACCAACGTGCGTGGCATGGACGATGACATCGGCTACGGCCTGCTGCGCATCTTCCCGGAACAGCGCTGGTCGCCGTTCTACCTGCTGCAGCCGATCATCGCGCCGATCTTCGCGCTGCTGTTCCAGTGGGGCGTGGCTGCACAGGACCTGCGCCTGGGCCGCTGGTTCAAGGGCCGCATCAGCAGCCGTGCGATGTGGCTGCAGACCCGCCCGGTGGCACGCAAGATGCTGCGCCAGGTGCTGAAGGACTACGTGTTCTTCCCGCTGCTGGCCGGCCCGTTCTTCCTGCCGGTGATGCTGGGCAACCTGGTCGCCAACGGCATGCGCAACGTCTGGACCTACGTGATCATCTTCTGCGGCCACTTCACCGCCGAATCGGAAACCTTCCCGAAGGAATGCCTGCGCAATGAATCGCGCGGCCACTGGTACCTGCGCCAGCTGCGTGGTTCGTCCAACATCAGCGGTGGCTTCATCATCAACGTGCTGTCGGGCAACCTCAGCCACCAGATCGAACACCACTTCTACCCGGACCTGCCGGCCAACCGCTATGCGGCCATCGCCAGGGAAGTGAAGGACATCTGCCGCCGCTACGGCCAGCACTACAACAACGGCTCGCTGCCGCGCCAGTTCGCCCAGGTGGTCTGGCGCATCCTGCGCCACGCCTTCCCGAGCAAGCCGCGCCGCCTGCCGATGCCGGACATCATGCCGGCACCGGCGCCCGCCAACGCGGGCTGAGACCTTCAGCTGGCCTTGGCCAGCGCTGCCGGTGGGCCGCCGTCCTTCGGGGCGCGGTCCAGCCGGCGCAGGAACACCTGCATTTCCTTGCGCGCCTGCTGGTCGCCCTTGCTGCCGGCCACGCTGAGCCCGCGCTGCCACGCTTCGCGCGCCGCCTGTGGCTGGCCACTGGCCAGCCAGGCCTTGCCGAGCAGCTTCCACGCCGCCGAATAGTGCGGATCCAGCGCCACGCACCGGGCCAGGTGGGTGGCCGCATGCACCGGCTGTCCGGCATCCAGCCAGCTCTTGCCCAGGCCGAAACGCAGCAGCGCGCTGTCCTTGCCGCTGGCCAGCAGGCTCTCCAGTGCTCCGATGTTCATGGTTTTACCTCGTGCAGGTGCTCAAGCGGCCCGGGGAGGAAGCGGCCGCGGTGGAACAGCAGGGGGGCGCCGCCGGCGTCGTGTGCGCCGATGATGCGTCCGGCCAGCAGCAGGTGGTCACCCACCGGCCACTGCGCATGGCGGCTGCAGTGCAGGTGGGCGACGGCACCGGCGATGCGCGGGGGTTCATCGTGTTCGCCATCGAGCAGTGCCACATCCGTGAAGCGATCACGCACGGCCGGATCGGCGAAGCGCCGGGCCAGGGCTTCCTGGTGTGCACCGAGGATGCTGAGCGTGAAGCGCGTGGCACGCTGGAACACCCGCAGGCTCTGCGCGTGCAGGGCCAGGTTCCACAGCACCAGCGGTGGCTGAAGCGATACCGGCACGAACGAGTTGATGGTCAGTCCGTGCGGCGTGCCCCGTGCGTCGCGCGCGGTGACGATGGCCACGCCGGTCGGGTAGTGGCCCAGCAGTCGGCGCAGCGCGCGCGGCGGCAGGTCCACCGATGGGGCCGGCGCCGGGGCAGGGAAGACCCCTGCCCACGGCCCGGGGTAGGCAGGGCCGCCGGCGTCCATCAGCCGCGTGCCTGGCGGTAGCGACGGCCGACCTCTGCCCAGTCGATGATGTTGAAGAACGCGCCGATGTAGTCGGGACGGCGGTTCTGGTAGTGCAGGTAGTAGGCGTGTTCCCAGACGTCCAGGCCGAGGATGGGGGTGTTGCCGGACAGGCCCGCGGCGGCACCCATCAGCGGGCTGTCCTGGTTGGCGCTGCTCTCGACCTGCAGGTGACCTTCGCGATCGCTGGTCAGCCACGCCCAGCCGCTGCCGAAGCGGGTCTGTGCAGCTTTGCTGAAGGCGTCCTTGAAGGCGTCGAAACCACCGAGATCACGCTCGATGGCTGCCGCCAGCCCGGCGTCCGGCGTGCCGCCGCTGGGGCTGAGCACGGTCCAGAACAGGCTGTGGTTGGCATGGCCGCCGCCGTTGTTGCGCACCGCGCCGCGCACGGACTCGGGCAGCGCATCCAGGTCGGCAATCAGCGCTTCCACCGGCGTTTCGGCGATGCCGGCCTGTTCCAGTGCGGTGTTGAGGTTGTTGATGTAGGCCTGGTGATGCTTGCCGTGGTGGATCTCCATGGTGCGCGCATCGAAGTGCGGTTCCAGGGCGTCGTAGGCGTAGGGGAGGGCGGGAAGCGAGTACGGCATTGCAACAGTCTCCGTGGGGAAGGCCGGGGGCCTCGGGAGGACTGTTATCGCACCTCAACTTTGGTTGAGGTCAAGGGGTGGGGTAGTGGCGGGGGGCGG
>NZ_JBYSZR010000018.1:0-34479 GCF_058787375.1 Stenotrophomonas sp. FW305-3-2-15-E-LB1 | reverse complement strand
CAATCAGGGAGGGTCGGGTTGCCGGCCAGCGCCCGGCACTACCAACCGCTACGCTCGCCGGGCATGGCCCGGCGCTACCATTGATCAGCTCAACCAGCCCTTGCACGCGCTGTCGATCTGCTCGCCACAGGCCTGCTGCATGCGCTGCTGCAACCGCGCCAGTGTGTCCGCACCCTGGTGCTTGCCGCCCCAGGCCTTCAGCTGCACCGCCAGCCGTTCGAAACGCTGCTTCGTGCGCTGGTGGTAGCCCGACGGCTGTGCCTGCAGCTCGGCAATCAACGCGTCGGTGGCCTGCTCGATGCGCGGTGCATCGTCGGGGGCCAGGCGCAGCAGGCCCTCCACGTACAGCACGCCCCACTGCACGCGCGTGGCTGGGCCCTGTGCGCCTTCGTAGGCACGCTTCAACCACTCCAGTGCCCCCGCCGTGTCGCCGCGCTTCTCGGCCAGCTCAGCGAGTTCGGGCATGTAGTAGTAGGGTTGCTCGCTGCGCTTCAACTCGGCCAGCAGCAGGGTCTCGGCGCCGGCGTCGTCGCCGACTTCGCGCAGGGCATGGACCGCGCTGCTGATCGTTGCCTGCCGCGCGTGCGCATCGGTGGCCGCAGCATCGGCAGCAGCCACGCGCTGCTTCACGCGCTGCACCAGCGCTGCGGGCAGCGCGCCTTCGGGCTGCTGCTGGCGGGCCAGCGAGACTTCGGTCAACGCACGCGACAGTGCATCGTCCGCACGATTGCCACGCTCGGCATCGGCGCGGTCCAGCGCCAGCAGCAACTGCTGGCCCAGCGTGTTGCTGCTGGCCGGGCCTGCGCTCGCCTGCTTCACCAGCGCAGCGCCGGCATAGCCCAGCAGCTCGCGGTTGCGCCGCACTTCCGTGGGCTGTGCCAGCACCGCCTGCAGCAGCTCGCGCACTTCGGTCGGCGGCGTGGCCGGCTTCTCCGCGGTGGCCAGCGCCAACAGGGCGAAGCGACGCTGCAGGGCGGCATCGGGGGCGGCCTTGGCCAGCTGGCGCAGCACGTCGTCGGCCTTGCGCTGGCCGGCCAGGCGGTTGGCATCCACCTCCCAGCCGTAGTCACCCAGCACCTGCCAGTCCTCGGCGCCGAGCTTGCCCGGCGTGGACAAGGCCGTGGCCAGGGTCTCGGCCACCGCGCTGCGGCGGCTGGCGGCCACGGTGAGCGTACGGGTCAGTTCGGCCGCGTCGTTGCCGCCAGCCACGCGGGTGATCTCGTTTCGCTGCGGGTCCAGCACGATCAGGGTCGGGTAGCCGCGCACGCCGAAGCGCTCGCCCCAGGCCTGCGCACCTTCCTCGTCACCGTCCAGGTAGACCGGCACGAATTTGCCGGTCAGGGCGATGAAGGCGGGATCCTTGAACAGGCCGGCCTTCAGCTGGTTGCAGGGCGGGCACCACACCGCGCCCCAGTACAGCAGGACCGGCTTGCCGGTTTCGGCGGCCTCGTTGAACGCATCGTCGACATCGCCCTGGCGCCAGGCAATGGCCGTGGCCGGTGCGGCCTCGGCGGCCCTCGCGCTCGCTACCGGTGCCTGCGCGGGGGAACAGGCGCTCAGCGCGGTGGCCAGCAGCAACAAGGGGAGGGCAGCGCGCATCGGCAGCATCTCGAAGGAACGGGAGTGAAGCGCCATTGTAGGAACGCCGCCCGCCATCACTGATGCAGTTTGCTTATGTCCGGCTTGCCGCGCGGTATATGCCGCGGCTCAGTGCGAGGCGTGCACTTCCGCCGCCAGCAACCCGGCCAGCCAGGTCATGAATGCCTCGACCCGCCGCGGCAGGTGGCGGCGTTGCGCATAGACCAGGTTCACCGGCATCGGTTCGGCCAGGTAGTCGGGCAGTACTTCCACCAGGCGACCGTCACGCAGCGCCTCGCGTGCACCCATTTCCGGCACCTGGATGATGCCGAGGCCGGCCAGGGCGGCGGCACTGTAGCCGTCGGCGCTGTTGACCGTGAGCGCGCCGCGCATCGGCCAGGTCTGGTAGCGCTGGCCATCGAAATACTCGAAGCCGGGCGACCGCTGGCCGAGCGTGCCCACGTAATGCACCAGCCGATGCTGGTCGAGGTCGGCCAGTTCGCGCGGCGTACCGTGGGCGGCCAGGTAGCCCGGGCTGGCCACGTTGAGGATGCGCATCTGCCCCAGGGGGCGCGCGATCAGGCTGCTGTCGTCCAGCGTGCCGACCCGCAGCACGCAGTCGAAGCCCTCGCGCACCACGTCCACGCGGCGGTCGGTGGCGCTCAGTTCGACCTCCAGCCCCGGGTGCAGGGCCAGGAAGGCCGGCAGCTGCGGGATGACCAGGTTGCGGGCCATGCCGCCGGGCATGTCCACCCGCAGGCGGCCGCTGAGCTCGCTGGTTTCGCGCCGGAACAGGCTCTGCAGTTCGTCCATGTCGTCGAGCAGGTCGTGCGCGCGCTGCTGCAGCTGGGCACCGTCTGCGGTGAGATGCACGCGGCGGGTGGTCCGGTGCAGCAGCTGCGTGCCCAGTTCGGCTTCGAGCCTGGCGATGGCCTGGGAGACGCTGGCCTTGGGCAGGCCCAGGCTGTCAGCGGCGCGGGTGAACGAACCCAGTTCGGTGATGCGCAGGAAGACGCGCAGGGTGTCGAGGCGGTCCATCGATTGTTCGCCTGGCTTGAACAGTAAAATCAGGATCGCGCGATTTATGCGTGTAGGCAATCCCAATAGTCTGGCCACACTTCCTCCCAGACAGGTGCCCGCCATGACTTCTCCTTCCCGCGTCGTCCTCATCACCGGTGGCAGCCGCGGCCTTGGCCGCAATGCGGCACTGGCCCAGGCGGCCGACGGTGCCGATATCGTGATCACCTATCGCTCGCAGGCCGACGCCGCTGCGCAGGTCGTGCAGCAGGTGCAGGCGCTGGGCCGCCGTGCGCTGGCGCTGCCGCTGGACATGGCCGACAGTCCGGCGTTCCCGGCCTTCGCCGCGCAGCTGCGTGACGCGTTGCAGGCGTGGGGTGTCACCGCACTGCAGGGCCTGCTCAACAATGCCGGTGAAGCGCTGTACGCGCCGATCGCCGAGACCACCGAAGCGCAGTTCGACCACGCCGTGGCGGTGCACCTGAAGGGACCGTACTTCCTGACCCAGGCACTGCTGCCGCTGATCGCCGATGGCGGCCGCATCCTCAACGTCTCCAGCGGCCTGGCCCGCTTCTCGCTGCCGGGCAGCTCGGCCTACGCGATGATGAAGGGCGGTATCGAAGTGTTCACCCGTTACCTGGCCAACGAGCTGGGTGCGCGCGGCATCAGCGCCAATACGCTGGCGCCGGGCGCGATCGAAACCGATTTCGGTGGCGGCCACGTGCGCGACAACGCGCAGGTGAACGCCATGGTCTCGTCGATCACCGCGCTGGGTCGCCCCGGCCTGCCCGACGACATCGGACCGGTGGTGGTGGCGCTGCTGTCGCCGTCCACGGCCTGGGTCAACGGCCAGCGCGTGGAAGCCTCTGGCGGCATGTTCGTCTGACCGCCCGCGGGCGGCGTGTCATGGGGCGGCGAGGCTCAGCGGCTGGTAGACCAGGCCGTTGAACTCGCCGGCCTCGCCGTCGATCACGAAGCCGTAGCGCTGGTAGGTCGGCACCGCATTCAACGAGGCGCGCACGCTCATCGCCGGTGTGCGCAGCAGCGGCAGGACGGCGCGGAACAGGGCATGGCCGATGCCCTGGCCCTGGCAGCGAGGATCAACGAACAGCATCGCCAGGTGGCGGCCTTCCTTCAGTTCGACCACGCCGACCAGCCTGCCGTCCTGCTCGGCCACCAGGATGTGGTTGTCACCCTGCAGCCGCTCGGCGAATGCGCCGGTGGCAGCCACCTGCATGAAGGTCTGCACGCCCTGTGCGCTGAGCGACGGCGCGACGGCAGCGTCGAAGGCGGCGATGCAGATCGCGCTGATCGCGGTCAGATCGTCGGGGCGGGCCGGGCGGATGGCGTGCATGCAGTGTTCTTTCCATGATGACGTGCGGGTGCATTGCACACGATAAGCTCGCCGCATGAACCACTTCAATGCGGCCCATGCCCGGGTATTCCCACAGCGCGGCCTGAGCCTGGGGCTGATGACGCCGGTCGCCGCGGACGGGCTCGCCGACGTGGCGGAAGCGCAACGCATCGCGCGCCTGGCCGACGATCTTGGCTTTGCTGCGCTGTGGACCCGCGATGTGCCGCTGATGGTGCCGCAGGGGCCTGATGCCACCGCGAGTGCACTGGATGATCCGTTCCTCTGGCTTGCGCTGCTGGCCGGTGCCACCACGCGCATTGCGCTGGGCAGCGCGGCCATCGTGTTGCCGCTGCGGCATCCACTGCACGTGGCCAAGGCGGCGTTGAGCCTGGACCGGATCAGCGGCGGGCGCTTCGTGCTGGGCCTGGGCTCGGGTGATCGGCCGGAGGAGTTCGCGGCGTTCGGCGAGGACCTGGAGGGCAGGGCGGTCACGTTCCGCGAGCGCTGGGCAGTGCTGCATGCAGCGTTGTCGCCGGACGAGGTCGAACGGGCGCGGCTGCGCGACGCCACCGGTGGGTTCGACGTGCTGCCGGCAGCGCACGCGCGCATCCCGATGCTGGTGGTCGGCACGGCGCGGCAGAGCCTGCAGTGGATCGCCCGCGAAGCGGAGGGCTGGGCCACCTATCACCGCGAAGAGGCGGCGCAGGAGGGGCGCATCGGGCTGTGGCAGCAGGCGCTGGCGCAGGGCGGTGGTGCAGCCAAGCCGTTCGTGCAGTCGATGCTGCTGGACCTGCAGGCCGATCCGCGCGCCCCGGCAGAAGCGCTGCCGCTGGGCCTGAAGGTCGGCCGCGATGGCCTGCGGGCTTACCTGCAGCGCGTGCATGCCCAGGGCGTGGGCCATGTGATGTTCAACCTGGTCAGCAATGGGCGGCCGATGGACGAGGTGCTGCGGGAAATTGCTTCGGTAGGTGTCCACCTTGGTGGACACGCTGTTTGATTTCAGAGTCCGCCGGGCATGGCCAGGCGCTACCGGTAAGCGCGTGCATCTGCGTATCATTCGCGTTTGATCCTGCTGCCGGAGCTGCGCGTGACCCGACGTAATCCCATGCATCCGACCGGGCGTGTCTTCGCCGTGGTCGCCTTCATCGAAGCGCTTACCTGGGCCGGGCTGCTGGCCGGCATGTGGCTCAAGTACGGCCCCTATGAAAACGTCGCCCTGGTCAAAGTGTTCGGTCCGCTGCATGGTGCGGCCTTCCTGGTCTACGTGGCGGTGACGTTGTTTGCCGCCGTCCGCCTGCGCTGGCCGTGGTGGGCCAGTGCGCTGGCGCTGCTGGCGGCCATTCCGCCGCTGGTCACCCTGCCGCTGGAATGGTGGTTCCGCCGCCGCGGCCTGCTGGAACTGCGCACCCTGCGCTGAGACGCTGCGTTACCCATGCGTTCAAGCGAATGGGTATCAAATGCAAATACGAGCCGTTATCATTTAACGATGCCATCACCCCTGCCGGGGCGGCGCCTTCTTTAGAAACGGCTGGTGTTCCATGCATGCACGTCCCGTCGTCGCCGGTCTGCCGGCCCTGGTCCTTGCCGCTCTGATCGGCACCATGGCGATGATGTCGTTCGTGGCGGTGATCGGGCCGGTGGTGCGCCTGCTCGGCCTGTCCGAATGGCACGCCGGCCTGTCGGTCACCGCCGCTGGCGTGTTGTGGATGCTGGCCGCCCGTCCCTGGGGACGGCTGAGTGACCGCATCGGCCGCAAGCGCGTGCTGCTGCTGGCCATGGCTGCCTACACGGTGATCTACATCGGCCTGGCGGTGTTCATCGACGTCGCCCTGCAGGTGGTTCCGCCCGTGCTGGTCTCGGTACTGGTGCTGGTCGGCGCACGTGGGTTGATCGGCCTGTTCTATGCAGCTGTCCCGCCCACGGCGGCGGCGTTGATCGCCGACCAGGCCCCCACCGGCCAGCGTGCGCAGTTCATGGCGCGGCTGGGCAGCGCCAATGCGCTGGGCATGGTGCTGGGCCCGGCTGCTGCGGGCTGGCTGGCCTACCGCAACCTTTCCCTGGCGCTGTACGTGGCGGCACTGCTGCCGCTGCTGTCGCTGGCGCTGATTGCCTGGCGGCTGCCGGCCACGCCGCCGGTGGCCGCTGCACAGGCGGGTGCGCGCACACCGATGTCGCGGCTGGATGCACGCCTGCGCCTGCCGCAGCTGGCGGCCTTCCTGGCAATGGTCTCGGTGACCATCGCGCAGGTCACCGTGGGGTTCTTCGCCATTGATCGTTTCGTGCTGGATGCCGCTGCGGGCGCGCGCATGGCCGGCATCGCACTCACCGCCGTCGGCGTGGGCCTGATCCTGGCGCAGGTGCTGGTAATGAAGCTGGAGGTGCATCCGCGCCGCTGGATCATCATCGGCGCCCTGATCGCCGGGCTGGGTTTTGCCGCAGTGGCGGCGGTGCAGCAGCCCTGGCAGCTGCCGGCCACCTACGCAGTGGCGGCGTTCGGCATGGGGTTCGTGTTCCCGTCCTTCCAGGCACTGGCTGCCGATGCGGTAGAGCCGCACGAACAGGGCGCGGCCGCCGGCACCGTTGCCGCCGCGCAGGGGCTGGGCATGGTGGCCGGCCCGATGCTGGGCACGGTGTTGTACCGCGCAGGCGCCAGCCTGCCGTATCTGCTGGTGGGCGTGCTGCTGTTGCTGCTGTGCGGCCTGGCCATGGCCCATCGTGCAAAGGAGACCGCATGAACGATTCCCTGATGCAGGGCGCGTGGCCGGACGCTGCGCCGACACCTGCCCACCACACCGACGAAGCTGCGCTGTTCCTGCTGCAGCACGCCGACCAGCAGATCCACGCACGCGGCTGCCGCGCCAGCCTGCCGACCGGCGCGCTGGCCAGCCTGGCCGAGCGCGTGCAGGCCTTCTTCGCCCAGCAGCGGGGTGGTCCGGGGCTGTTGGTGGGCGCCGTGCCGTTCGAGCCGCGTGCGGACGATGCGCTGTACCAGCCCGAACGCGTATTGCCGGGGCTGCACATGGCGCCTCTGCACGCGCCCGCCCTGCGCGGGGCATTGACAGCCGAGCCGACCGCGCAGTCCTACGCCGCTGCCGTGGCGACGGCCGTGGAGGCGATGCGCGCACCGTCGGCCACGCTGCGCAAAGTGGTGCTGGCGCGCAGCCTGGTGGCGCACACCGAGCAGCCACTGGCGCCGGACACGCTGCTGGCGCGCCTGGGTGCCGATCCCTCGGTGGCAACCTATGCCGTGCCGCTGCCGGTCGAACCCGGGCAGGCGCCAGCGTGGCTGGTCGGCGCGACGCCGGAACTGCTGCTGCGCAAGCGCGGCGCCCAGGTGCTGTCGCATCCGCTGGCCGGCTCTGCCCGCCGCAGCAGCGATCCGGCCGAGGACCAGCGCGTGGCCCAGGCGTTGCTGGCTTCGCGCAAGGACCACGATGAACACCGCCACGTGGTCGAGGCCATCGTTGACGGCCTGGCCCCCTGGTGCCGTCGCGTCGAGGCACAGGCGCAGCCGGTGCTGCACGCTACCGCCAGCATGTGGCACCTGGGCACGCGCATCCATGCAACGCTGAAGGACGCATCGACGCCCGCCGCCACGCTGCTGGCCGAACTGCACCCGACGCCTGCGGTCTGTGGAACACCGCGACAGGCCGCGCTGCAGCGCATCCGCGAACTGGAGCCGGTGCCACGCGGCTTCTACGCCGGCGCGGTCGGCTGGCTGGACGCGCAGGGTGACGGCGACTGGTACGTGGCCATCCGCTGCGCGCGCCTGCAGGGCACGCAGCTGCGGCTGTTCGCCGGTGCCGGCATCGTTGCCGACTCGCAGCCGCAGGCTGAAGCAGCCGAGACCGGCGCGAAATTCACTGCCTTGTTGAACGCCCTGGGTGTGCACGACCCGGTGGCCCTGATCGAGCCCCAGCCATGAACCCCATTGAATCCCCTCGGCTGCCGCTGCAGCAGGCCTGGCCCGAAGCGCGCGTTGCACGCTATCGCGCGGCCGGCCACTGGCGCGGCGAGACCTTCGCGGCCTTCCTGCGCGAGCGCGCAGAGCAGTATGCCGATGACATCGCGGTGGTGGCCGGTGATGTCCGCCTGAGCTACGCACAGCTGTGGCACGAAGCCGGGCGTATCGGCGCCGGCCTGCTGGGGCAGGGCCTGCAACCGGGTGACCGGGTACTGGTGCAGCTGGGCAACACGGCCGGTTTCATCACCACGGTATGCGGGCTGTTCCGTGCCGGACTGGTGCCGGTGTACGTACTGCCGGCCCACCGCCTCACCGAGCTGGTCCACTTCGCCCGCAAGGCCGAAGCCAGCGCCTACATCACCACCGATGTGCACGAGGGCTTCGACCATCGTGGCCTGGCGCGCGCGCTGCAGGCGGAAGTACCCGCCGTCGCGCACGTGATGATCGATGGCGAGGCGGACGGGTTCATCGCACTGGACGCGCTGCAGGGTGACCGCAGCCACCTGCCGTCCGACCCGGACCCGCAATCGGTGGCGTTCCTGCAGATTTCCGGTGGCAGTACCGGGCTGTCCAAGCTGATCCCGCGCACCCACGACGACTACATCTATTCGTTCCGCGCCAGCAACGCGATCTGCGGCATCGACCGCGACAGCGTCTACCTGGTGGCACTGCCGGCGGCGCACAATTTCCCGATGAGCTCGCCGGGCTTCTTCGGCGCGCTGTACGCCGGCGCCCGCGTGGTGCTCAGCCCCGGCCCGGGCCCGGATGCGGCGTTTCCGCTGATCGCCCGCGAGCGCGTGACCTGCTGTGGCCTGGTGCCGCCGCTGGCGCTGCTGTGGGCGCAGGCGGCGGCCACCAGCGCGCACGACCTGTCCAGCCTGCAGGTGCTGCAGGTGGGCGGTGCCAAGCTGGTGCCGGAGGCGGCGCGAAGGGTGATCGATGGCCTGGGCTGCACCCTGCAGCAGGTGTTCGGCATGGCCGAGGGCCTGGTGAACTACACGCGGCTGGATGACCCTGAAGAACTGATCGTGGCCTGCCAGGGCCGGCCGATCAGCCCGGAAGACGAGGTGCGCGTGGTCGATGACCACGACCAGCCCGTGGCCGAGGGCGAGGTGGGGCATCTGCTGACCCGCGGCCCGTACACCATCGGCGCGTACCACAACGATGAAGTGGCCAACGCACGGGCCTTCACCGACGATGGCTTCTATCGCACCGGTGATCGCGTGCAGCAGCTGCCGGGCGGCTACCTGGTGGTGCAGGGCCGGGCGGGTGACCACATCAACCGTGCCGGCGAGAAGATCTCCGCCGAGGAGATCGAGGACCACCTGCTGGCCCATCCCGCCGTGTTCGACGCGGCGGTGGTATCCATTCCCGATGACTACCTGGGCGAGCGCAGCTGCGCCTTCGTCATCCAGCAGGGGGAGCCGATCAAGGGCCCCGCGCTGAAGGCGTGGATGCGTGGCCGCGGCCTGGCGGCATTCAAGGTGCCCGACCAGGTGGTGTTCGTGGACAGTTTCGATACCACGGCGGTCGGCAAGATCAGCCGCCGTGAACTGCGCGCGCAGCTGCGCGCGCGTCATCTGCAACAGACAGGAGGAACGCGCTGATGGCGCTGCCCCGCATTACCCCGTACGCCTTGCCGACCGCCGCCGAACTGCCGGCACCACGCGGCCCGTGGCGCCCGCAGCGTGATCGCATCGCGCTGCTGGTGCATGACATGCAACGCTACTTCCTAGCCGCGTTCGACGCCGGTGCCGAGCCGCTGCAGCCAGCGGTGGCCAACATCGCGCGCCTGCTGGCGCACTGCCGCGCACACGGCATCCCGGTGTTCTACACCGCCCAGCATGGCGACCAGGACCGGCGCGACCGCGGCCTGCAGGCGGACCTGTGGGGCCCGGGCATGCGCCGCAGCGACGAGCATGAGCCGATCATTGATGCGCTGGCCCCGCAGGCTGGCGAACACGTGCTGGTCAAGCACCGTTACAGCGCGTTCCAGCGCAGCAACCTGGAAACCCTGATGCGCGTGCGTGGCCGCGACCAGCTGCTGGTCACCGGTGTCTATGCGCATATCGGCTGCACGGCCACGGTGGCCGAAGCCTTCCAACGCGACATCGAAGCCTTCATCGCCGCTGATGCGGTGGCCGACTTCTCGCGCGCGGACCATGACCAGGCCCTGCACTGGATCGCACGCACCAGTGGCGTGCCGATGACCACCGATCAGCTGCTGGAGGTGCTGTGATGACCACGACGAACGACGTGCTGAACCTTGAACGCATGCGGGCCGACGTGGCGCGCGTGCTCGACTGCGAGCCGGCCGACATCGGCGACGACGACAACCTGATCGACCTCGACCTTGATTCGATGCGCATGCTCGGCCTGGTCCTGGCCTGGGGCAACACCGGGCTGCCGCTGGAGTTCTCGCAGCTGGCCGAGCACAGCACGCTGCGCCAGTGGTGGGCGGTCGTGCAGAAGCTGCAGGCGGCGCAGCAGGCATGAACGCCGCGGGGCTGGCGACGCCGGTAGCGCTGACCGAGGCGCAGTCGGGCCTGTGGTTTGCCCAGCGCCTGGCACCGGACAATCCTTCGTTCAATACGGCCCATGCCGTGTGGATCGAGGGTGCGCTGGACGTGGCCGCCTTCGTGGCCGCCGCCAACCAAGCCGCCGCCGAAGCGCAGGCCCTGGCGCTGCGCTTCGCCGAGGGCGAGGATGGACAGCCCCTGCAGTGGCATGACGCGGCCCACGTGCCGCTGCTGGCACTGCACGATCTGTCCGCGGACGCCGATCCCGCCGCCTCGGCGCGGGCGGCGATGCAGGCCGACCGGCTGGCGCCGGTGGACCCCACCCGCGACCGCATCAGCCAGCAGGTGCTGTTTCATCTGGGTGGACAGCGTTGGGTCTGGTACCTGCGCGTGCACCACCTGGCTGCCGATGGCTATGGCATGGCGTTGTTCAGTGATCGCGTGTGTGCGCTGCACGCAGGCCGCGGCGGCGAACCGTTGCCGCCGCTGGCGGGCGTACTGGCCGATGATGCCGCCTACCTTAGTGATGCACGTCGCGAGCAGGCGGGCCAGTGGTGGCGCGAGCAGTTGCGGCGCGCACCGGCCGCTGCGGGCCTGGCCGGGACGGCGGCGGCGGGCAGCGATGCGCTGCGCTGGGTGCAGCCTCTTGATGCCGCGTTCCGCGACCTGCTGCTGCAGACGTCGGTGCGCTGGCTGCAACCGTGGCCGGACGTACTGGCCGCGCTGTCGGCCGAGTACCTGCGGCGGATGAGTGCCGCCGAGGAAGTCGTGCTGGGCGTGCCCTACATGGGGCGGCTGGGCAATGCCTCGGCGCGGGTGCCGGCCATGGTGATGAACATACTGCCGCTGCGGGTGGCAGCGGGCGAGGGCAGTGTCGAGGCGTTCGCGCGCGGTATCGGCCGGCAATTGAGCCAGGGGCGCAGGCAGGGTCGCTACCGGGGCGAGCAGATGCGCCGCGATCTCGGCCTGGTGGGCGTGCAGCAGCGCCTGCACGGCCCGCTGGTGAACGTGCAGCCGTTCTACAAGCCGCTGGCGTTGCCCGGTGTTGAGGCCACGCTGGAGGTGCTGTGCACCGGCCCGGTCGATGACCTGACCCTGGGCTTCCGTGGCGACGGACAGGCGCTGCTGGATCTGGAGATCGAAGCCAATCCCGCGCTCTACAGCTTGGATGACGTGCAGGCGCACGCCGTGCGGCTGCAGCATTTCGTGTCAGCGGCACTGCAGGCGGACGACATCTGCCAGGTGCCGCTGGCGACGCCGGACGAGGCGCAGCGCACCGTCCACGGCTTCAATGCCACCGACCACGCGTTGCCTGCGACCACCCTGGTGCAGCTGCTGCAGCAGGGCATGGATCGCGATCCGCAGGCGACGGCCCTGGTGTTCGGCGATACCACGATGGACCACGCCACGCTGGAAGCACGCAGCTTCGCATTGGCCGCGCAGCTGCACGCGATGGGTATAGGCCCTGGCGACATTGTCGCGGTAGCGCTGCCGCGCTCGCTTGAGCTGGTTGTCGCGTTGCTGGGCGTACTTCGCGCCGGTGCCGCCTACCTGCCGCTGGACCTTGCCCACCCGGATGAACGGCTGGCGCGCATCCTCGCATCGGCGCGGCCGGCCTGTGTGCTGGCCGAGGCCGACGTGCAGGCGCGGCTGGGCGATGTCACGCTGCTGCCGCCCTCGCAGTGGACCGCGCTGAGCTTCGCCGCGCCATGGGCCGATCCGGAGCCGGGCGATGCGGCCTATGTCATCTACACCTCCGGTTCGACCGGTGAACCCAAGGGCGTGGTGATCGAACACCAGGCCATCGTCAACCGCCTGCTGTGGATGCGCGAGCACTACGGATTCGCCGCGGATGATCGCGTGCTGCAGAAGACCCCGGCCACCTTCGACGTGTCGGTGTGGGAGTTCTTCCTGCCGCTGCTGTGCGGCGCCACCCTGGTGCTGGCTGGGCCGGATGCGCACCGCGACCCGAGCGAGCTGGCGCGGCTGATCCGCAGCCACGACATCACCACCGCGCACTTCGTGCCGTCGATGCTCGATGCCTTCCTCGCGGCACCGGCTTCAGAGGGCCTGCGCCTGCGCCGCGTGTTCACCAGCGGTGAGGCCTTGGACGCCACGCTGCGCGACCGCTTCCACGGCAGGGTGCAAGCGGAACTGCACAATCTGTACGGGCCTACCGAGGCGGCGGTGGATGTGAGCTGGTGGTCGGCCAGTGCCGGCGATCGTTCGCGGCCGGTTCCGATCGGCTTCCCGGTATGGAACACGCGCCTGTACGTGCTGGATGCACGCATGCAGCCGCTGCCGGTCGGCGTGGCCGGTGATCTGTACCTGGGCGGCGTGCAGCTGGCGCGTGGCTACCTGGGCCGCGATGACCTGACCAACGAGCGCTTTCTGGCCGATCCGTTCCTGCCCGGGCAGCGCATCTACCGCACCGGTGACGTCGCGCGTTGGCGCGGCGATGGCGCGGTGGAATACCTGGGCCGCAGCGACCACCAGGTGAAGCTGCGCGGCCTGCGCATCGAGCTGGGCGAGATCGAGGCTGCGCTGCGCGAACTGCCTGGCATGGACCGGGTGGAAGTGCTGCTGCGGCAGGATGCGCCGGGCGACGCGCGGCTGGTTGCCTACGTGCCCTCTGCATCTGCCGACGCAGCGGTGCTGCGCAGCCATCTGGCCACGCGCGTGCCGGACTACATGCTGCCCTCTGCATTCGTCGGCGTGGATCATTGGCCGGTGACGGCCAACGGCAAGCTGGACCGCGGCGCATTGCCGAAGCCGCCGGAACAGAACGCCAGCGGACTGGCGCCGCGCACGCCGCTGGAGCATGAGCTGGCCGCGCTGTTTGCACAGGCGCTCGGTCGCGCGACGCCCGTTGCCGTGGACGCGGACTTCTTCAGCCTGGGCGGCGATTCGCTCTCGGCGGTGCATCTGCTGCTGGCCATTGAACAGCGCTGGCGCTGCGACCTGGGCCTGGGCGCGCTGTTCGCGCAGCCGACGGTGGCCGCATTGGCCGCGCGCATCGCCGAGCCACCCGCGTCGGCCGACCACGCGCTGGGGCCGGTGATCGCACTGGCGACGGCGGAAAGCGCCGCGCCGCCGCTGTTCGTGGTGCATCCCGCGGGCGGCATCGCCTGGAACTACCGGACGCTGGCGCGTGCGCTGCAGCCGGCGCGCACGGTCCATGGCCTGCAATCGCCGGCGTTGGACCCTCGGCAGGGGATGCCGTCGAGCATCGAAGTGATGGCAAACGACTACGTGCAGCGCATCGCCACCCTGCAGCCGCAGGGGCCGGTACACCTGCTGGGCTGGTCGGTGGGTGGCATCCTCGCCCAGGCCATGGCGGTGCGCCTGCACGAGATCGGCCGCGAAGTGGGTGAGCTGGTGCTGCTCGACGCGTATCCCAGTGAATGCTGGCGGTCCGAGCCGGAGCCCGATGCCATCGCCGCGCTGCGTGCACTGTTGGCCATCGCCGGCCACGACCCCGACGCACATCCGGAACTGGACAGCCGCGAGCGCATCCTCGCCTTCCTGCGCCGTGGTGGCAGCGCGCTGGGCAGCCTGCCGGATGTGGTACTCGATGGCGTGGTGCGTGCGGTGACCGGCACCAATCGCTTGATCCGCGAACATCAGCATCGGCCCTTCGACGGCACGCTGGTGCATGTGCGGGCAGGGCGCGACCACCAGGCGCGGCCGCAGCTGCAGTCGGCGTTGTGGATGGCCCATGCACGCAGGGTGCAGGCGCTGGAGCTGCCGTTCCTGCACGCCGAACTGACTGGCCGCGATGCGGTGGCGCAGCTGGCGCCCTGGTTGTCGACGCGGCTGCGGCAGTGGGATGAACAACAGGAGATCGCAACATGCAGCTGACTGGTTTTGAAGGACGCGTGGCGCTGGTGACCGGCGCGGCCGGTGGCATCGGCGCGGCTCTGGTACGGCTGCTGGCCGATGCGGGGTGCACGGTGGTGGCGACGGACTACCAGCGTCCAGCCGTGCAGGATGCGCGGGTACGGGCATTCGCTCTGGACGTGACCGACAGCGCAGCGGTGGATGCGCTGGTGGAGCAGGTGGAGGCGGGCGTCGGGCCAATCGCGCTGGCTGCCAGCGTGGCCGGCGTGTTGCATGTGGGCGAAGTGGCCACGACCGGCGATGAGGACTGGCGGCGCGTGTTCGCGGTCAACGCCGATGGCGTGTTCCATGTCGGCCGCGCGCTGGCGCGGGTGATGTCACCACGGCGCCAGGGCGCGATCGTCACGGTCAGTTCCAATGCGGCCGGCGTGCCCCGCCACGGCATGGCCGCCTATGCGGCGTCGAAGGCCGCCGCCACCATGTTCAGCCGCTGCCTGGGGCTGGAGCTGGCACCGCTGGGCATCCGCTGCAACATCGTCGCACCCGGTTCGACGCTGACGCCGATGCAGACCGGCATGTGGGAAGACGCGCACGGCGCCGAGCGGGTGATTGCAGGCAACCTGGACACGTACAAGGCGGGCATACCGCTGCGCAAGCTGGCCACTCCGGAGGACATCGCCCATTCGGTGATGTTCCTGCTGTCCGAACAGGCTGGTCACGTGGCGATGAGTGACCTGTACGTGGATGGCGGCGCCACCCTGCGCGGTTGAGCGCCTGTAGAGCCGGCCGCTGGCCGGCAATCGCGATCAGTTGCAGACAATTCCGAACCTCCGTCACGGCAGACCCCGACGCTCATCCCTCAACTACCTGGCCCATGATGTGCCATGAGCAGCCATCGCCTCCGCCTCGGCCGCCGCTCGATCACTGGCCAGGGCTACGTTCTGACAACGACCACCCATCAGCGCCGCCGCCTCTTTGAAAGCGCGGCGGCGGCCGCCTGCGTCATCGAGCAGTTCCGATACATTGAAGAGAAGGGGCTGGTGCGGTCGTTCGCCTGGGTCGTCATGCCGGATCACGTGCAATGGATGTTCCAGCTGCGGGCGTCGGAGCTTGCTGACATCGCCCGCCGGCTGAAGTCATCCAGTTCGCTGGCGCTGAATCGACTGGCCGACGGGCGCAGTACGGTATGGCAGGCAGGCTACTTCGATCACGCGGTGAGAGCCGAGGAGTCGCTGGTGAAGCAGGCGCTGTACATCCTGGGGAACCCGATCCGGGCCGGTCTCGCCAGGCAGATCGGCGAGTATCCGCACGCGTGGTCGATGTGGACGTGATGCCGGCCAGCGGCCGGCACTACCACGGCGCTCACTGTTGCATCGCGGGGCGGGAGGTAGTGCCGGACGCCGGCCGGCAACCGCAGCGAGGTGCGTGATCGTGAGCTGCTGCCGGCCAGCGGCCGGCACTACCGGGGCAACGGCCTAGGCGCCGGTGCGGGGCTTGCGCGTGCGCTTGGGCTTTGCGGCATCGCCGCCGCTGGCGGCACCGTCCTGCAGCGCCTGCAGCCAGGACAGCGTGTCGATGTAGTCGATGAAGTGCCGCAGGTAGCCGGGGCTGGTGGCCTGCATCGTGTCCAGCATGCGCTGCACCAGCACCGCCGAGTTCAACGGGCCGCCATCGGCGGGTGCCTCGGCACGCAGCGAGCGGCGCACCTGCAGTTCGCTGCGCAGCTCGGACCACTCGCGGCGTACCTGGTCCAGCATCGGCACCTGCGGGTAATGCGGCAGGCTGCGCGAGCCGGCGTCGAGGTCGCGCACCAGGCCGCGCAGATCTTCCAGCGGCGAGGATGGCTTACGTGCCATCAGCGGCCTTTGGCTTGGGGATCGGCGCGATTTCCACGCGGCGGTTGCGCGCGCGGCCGGCTTCATCGGCATTGGAACTGACCGGCTGCTCGCTGCCGAATGCGGCGGCAAACACGGCATCGGCCGGTACGCCGTCGGCAATCAACGTGCGGGTCACGGTCAGTGAACGCTGTGCGGACAATTCCCAGTTGTCGGCGAAGCGGCGGTTGCCATCGCGGATCGGCGCATCATCGGTGAAGCCGCTGACCATCAGGATTTCTTCGCGCGAGCCCAGGTACGCCGCCAGCGGCGCCGCCAGGCTGCGCAGCAGCTCCTGGCCTTCCGGCTGCAGCTGGTCCGAGTTGAGCGCGAACAGCACGCTGCCGCTGATGCCGATGCGGCCGTCCACCAGGGTCACCCGGCCGGCAGCCAAGGGGCCGGCCAGCGCCTGTTCCAGCGTCTGCAGGCGCTTGGCTTCGGCCTGGCGCTGCTTCACTTCCTGGTCCAGACGCTGCGACAGCTCCAGCTGCATCGCCACTACGCCGACCAGGATCAGCACGAAGGCGCCCAGCAGCACCGACATCAGATCGCCGAATGCGGCCCAGATCGGGGCGTGCGAGCCGCCGTCGACCTCCAGTTCGTCACTCATGCGCTACCGGCCTTGCCACGGCGCGTGGCCAGCTGCTGCAGCTCTTCCATCACCTGCTTCTGCGACAGCAGGCTGAGGTCGACCACCTCGCGTGCCTGCGCCACGTAGTAGGCCAGCTGCTCGTCGCTGCGGGCCAGCGAGGCGTCCAGCGCGCCGCCGATCTGTTCCAGGCGCCCGGACAGTTCGGTCGATGCGGTGCCGAACTGTTCGACGGCGGCGCCGAAGGTGCCGGCCAGCTGGCCGACCTCCGCTGCGCTGCCACTGAGGTGGCCGGCGATGCCGTCGAGCTTGCCGGTCTCGGCAGCAATATGGTCGGTGAAGCGGCTGCCAACGCGTTCCAGCAGCTCGGCCGAGCCGCCTACCAGTGCGTCCACCGCAGTGCGCTGTTCGTGCGAAGCGTGGTTGATCGCTTCCAGCAGGGTCTGCACGGTGGCCAGCAGGTGGCCGCGCTCTTCCAGCATGGCATTGTCGCGCGCCAGGCTTTCAGACAGGGTGCTGCGCAGTTCGTTGATGACCTCGGCTGCGGCCTTGGGGGCGTCCGCGGCGGTCTGCAGCAGGGTGGAGACTTCGGCCAGGGTGGCGCTGGCCTGTGCGCGGCCGTTCTCGCCGATCTGCTGCGCCGTGCTGGCCAGGGTCGCGCAGACCTGCTGCTGGCGCTCGGCCAGGCCCTGCGCGATGGCTTCCAGTGCGCTGCTCCACTGCTGCAGGCGCTGCTCATCACCGGCCTGCAACTGCGACTGCAGGGCCACGTGCGCCTGCTGCAGTTCCGTGGCGACCGCATCCCAGCGCGCCTGGCGCTGCTGCTCGCGCGCATCCAGGCCCGCCTGCAGCTCTGCGTGTGCGCTGGCGGCGGCAGCCTGTGCCGCCTGCCAGTCCTGCGAGCGCTGCGTTTCGTGATCCTGCAGCAGCGACTGGCCAGCAGCGTGGCGCTCGTCCAGGGCCTGCAGCAGTGCCTGGGCCTGCGTGTCCAGCTGTGCGCCCACCGCCTGCAGCGACTGTTGCTGGCGTTCCAGCAGCGCGGTGTTCAGTGCGTGCTGCTGCTCGGCCGCGCTGCGCCATGCATCGGCCGTGTCGGCGGCATCGGCCTGCAGGCGATCGCTGATTCGCGTGATCAGCATTTCGGCCTGTGTGCCCTGGCCATCACTGAACGCCTGCAGGTGCTGGCGCAGATCGGCCACCAGCGCCTCCTGCGCCCGGGCCTGCTCGGCCACGACCTTGGCCCAGCTCGCCTCGGTGGCAACGCGGCTGCGCTCGAAGCCATCGTTGAGGCCGGCCAGCTGCTGCTGCACGGCCTGCTCGACACGCGCATGCAGGGCCTGGCCATGGGTTGCCAGGCCGGCCAGCGTGGTTTCGGCCATCGGCTGCAGCGCGCCACCAATAGCGGCCGCACTGGCTTCGGCACCTTCGCGCAGCGACTGCTGCAGCGAAACCGCCAGGCGTTCCTGCAGGGCCTGGCTCTGGGTGAGGAACTCGGACTGTCCGGCCAGCAGCCGCTCGTTGGCGGCCGTGCTGTGCTGTTCGAAGGCGCTGGTCATCGCCTGCAGGCGGTCCACCAGCGCGGGCAGGGCGGCCGACTGCGCCTGCAGCAGGCGCAGCGACTCGGCGCGCTGCCAGGCCTGCGAATACGGATGCAGCTCACCGGCGATGGCGCGGTCCAGCTGCTGTACCACCTGCAGCCGGTCGCGGCGCAGCAGCGCCGACAGCAGGCCGAGCATGGCCGAGCTGGCCACGCCGGCAATGGAGGTGCCGAACGCTACGGCCAGGCCCTGCACCGGCGAGGCCAGCGAGCCGCGGATGGCGGCCATGTCGGTCGCGCTCTGCAGGGCAAGGCCGGTGCCGCGCAGCGTGTCCATCATGCCCAGCAGGGTGCCGAGCATGCCCAGCAGCACCAGCAGGCCCACCAGGTAAGGGGTCAGCACCGGGCCCGGCAGGGCGATGCGCTCGCCTTCCACGCGCAGGCGCACGGCATTGCGCAGGCCCAACGGCACGCGCTCCAGCCACGGCGGCAGCGATTCCTTCGCCGTGCCCAGGTCGTTCAGTGCAGCGCGCAGCCCGTTGCTGGCCTGGCGGTAGCGGTACAGCTCCACGCCGCCGGCGATGTAGCAGGCCGCGATGATCGCCGCCACGGCCGCGCCCAGCGGGTGCACCGCCACGTAGCCGATGCCGATCCAGCACACGGCCAGCAGGCCGACAAGGAATACAACGACATGGAAAGCAGTTCTGGACATGGTGTTCCGGTCAGTGGGAGCGCAGGGCTGCAAGCAGCCCATGGATCGGGTGGAAACGCAGTTCGAGCTCGGCCAGCAGCAGGCTGCGCATGTCATTGCGGAATGCCGCGCGCCAGCCGGGCTGGCCGTGCACGCGTTCGAAACGGGCGCCCAGCACCGTGGGCACCGTCGCCAGCAGGCTGTGCTCGCGCGGGGTCAGGGTCTGTTCCATCACCGCATCAACCTCGGCCAGCCGTGCCAGTTCGGGCGAGGCCTGCACCAGCTGGTCGCGCAGGCGGCCGCGCAGGCGCCCGGTGGCGGTCTGGATGGCCTGCTGCAACACACGGTAGCGCTGGCGCAGCGAGGCGAAGTTGGGCTGGGCGGCGGCCTCGGCCAGGTCCAGCAGGCGCTCGGCCTCGGCATCCTCGCCGATGGAGGCCAGCAGGCTGGCCTCGGCCTGTGCGCAGTCGGCCAGCAGGTCGTCCACCGCCTCGGCGGCCTCGCCCGCCTCGGGCAGGCGGCCGTCCAGCGCCCCGGACAGGGCCACGGCACGGCTCCAGTCCACCCACTGGCCGAGGCGATCGGTCAGGGCGGGACTGCTGGCCGGCATCGCACCGTCGCTGAGACGGGCGAGCAGGCGGAGGAAGTCCGGTCCACCGAGGACCGGCTGCGCGGCGTTCGCCATCAAGTAGCCAGGGGCCAAAAACCGTTGATTTTACAACCAGATGACCGCCGCTGGATGAAGGGGCCGGGCCATCCCCTGCGGGCAGGCACGGGGAGGGTCTCGGCCCGCGCCGGCAGACGGCTTAGAATGGTCGGCTGCACTAACGCAACTGGACCCTCTGGAGCTTCTGCATGACCCTCGCGCCGTTCTATCCCATCGGTACCCCCGGCCAGCCCTGGGGCGATGCTGAACGCGCACAGTGGCGGGCCGCCCAGCCACGCCAGCGCAGCTACCACGACGACGTGGTGGCCGCGCTTGAGCGCCTGGACGACGGTTTCGACGTGATCCAGTACGGCCAGCTCGACTATGCGCCGGATCATTACCCGCTGTTTGCCGTGGTCAACCACGACTGGAACCCGGCGCTGCCGACCGCCCTGGTCACCGGCGGCGTGCACGGCTATGAAACCAGCGGCGTGCACGGTGCGCTGCAGTTCCTCGAACAGCAGGCCGAGCGCTACCTGGGCAGGATGAACCTGATCGTGGCGCCGTGCGTCAGCCCGTGGGGCTACGAGCGCATCCAGCGCTGGAACCCGAATGCGATCGACCCCAACCGCAGCTTCCGTGACGGGGGCCTGATCGAGGAAGCCGCCTCGCTGATGCGCTGGGTGGCCGAGCGCAAGGCGGACATCCGTGTGCACCTGGACCTGCACGAGACCACCGACAGCGACCTGCACGAGTTCGATCCGGCACGCTGTGCCCGCGATGGCAAGCCGTTCGAGCGTGACACCATCCCCGATGGCTTCTACGTGATCGGCAACAGCGAGGATCCGCAGCACGGCTTCCAGAAGGCGCTGATCGAGGCCGTGGCCCCGATCACCCATATCGCCCCGGCCGATGCCGAGGGCAACCTGGTGGGCCTGCCGCTGCAGTCGCCGGGCGTGGTCTGGGGCGAGTCGCGCTCGATCGGCGCATGCGCCGGTTTCACCGACGCGCGCTATGCCACCACCACCGAGGTGTACCCGGACAGCCCGCGCACCAACCCGCAGGAATGCAACGATGCCCAGGTGGCAGCGGTGTGCGCGGGCCTGGATTACGCACTGGCCCAATGACGTAACGCCGGGCCATGCCCGGCGACCAACCTGCCGGCGCTCCGGATCATCCCTTCTGGCGCTGCTCCTGGATGGCCTTGTCCAGTGCATCCAGGTCATCGGTGGACGACTGCAGCCACTGCGCGTACTCGGGGGTTTCGACGAAGCCTTCGCCGCGCAGCACGGTGTCCAGGTCCGGGTTGTCATTGCTGGCGTGCTGCAGGAAGCCAGCCATCAGGCCCGACAGGCGGTGCGCGGCCTGGAAAGCAGCCTGCGGCGATCCCGCCGGCTCCACGATGGTGCCGAGGAAAGCCGCGTAGGCGGCGTGATCGACGTCGAAGTCATCGCGGTTCTTGAACGCCTCTGCACTCAGCTGTGCTTCGCCCGAGCTGTGGCGGGCGAAGCCCCAGGTCCAGATATCGAGGAAATGCAGCGCTTCCAGTTTCTGGCGTTCTTCCGTGCTCAGATCGATCGCGCCGGACAGGGCGTACTCCATGGTGGCGGCCGAGAAGGCTTCGGTGCCGGAGCTGGCGTGGAAATCGCTGAGGCTGCGCAGCGCATCGGGTTCATGCGGATCGAGCTGCAGCGCACGGTAGATCACGCGCGCGCCTTCGATGTGGCGGCCCTCGGCGATGAAGATGTTGAGGGCGTGGGTGGCCAGCTGGGCGGCGTTGAGTTCGGCGAAGGTCGTCATCGGGGTGGGAAAGGGAAAGGGCGGTCCGATGGTAGGTGCAGTGTTCCGCCGCAACAAGCGCCATGCCAGGCCGCGCAGCAGATCCACGCCATGCGTGGATGTTCGATTGCCTCAGAACCGGTAGCCGATGACCGTGAACAGCGAGGTCTTGTAGCGGTCGTCACCGCCCTCCGCGGCGCCGCTGATGTACTGCCCGGCACCCACGAACGGATCGTTGCGGCCAACCAGCAGCTCGCTGGATACGCGCAGGCGGCCATGCGTCCATGCGCCGCCCAGGGTCAGGCGCTGGCTGTCCTTGAAGTCGGCTTCGTCCTTGATGAAGCGTGAGAGGCTGGCGTACAGATCGACGTCCTGCCCGCCCAGTGTCACCGGGCGACCCACTTCGGCGAACACCACCGTGCCCTTCGTGGCGATGTTGTACGACGCATCGAAACCGCCCACGGTGATCACGTGCGTATCGCGCGCTGCCGGCAGGCTGATGTCCTGCCGTGCCACCAGCATCTTGCCGCGCCAGCTGCCGTTGCCCACCTTGATGCTCGCCGCCAGCGCGCGGCGCTCACCATCACCCTGCGGCGTCCCGCTTTCATCCTGCAGCCGTGAGTAAAGGCCCGAGACGGCGGCCGAGACCGTGATGTCATCGTGCCTGTATAGATCCCAGTCGAGCGTGGCCGCCACCAGGTCGCGTTCCGAGGTGCGGGTGCCGTTGGGCACGTAGCTGTCGCCCTGTACGAAGGCCGTGGAGTAGCGCGCCCCATCGCGGCTGATGCCCTTGCCATCCGGCGTGGACGTGGGGTAATAGCCGGCGGCCAGGCGGTAGCCCTGGCCGTCGTGGCGGTAGGTGATGCCCGGTGCGTACACCTCTTCCAGGCCGACCACGAAGCCGATGCTGCCGAGCACCTGCGCGCCCCAGTACTGCTCGTCCAGCACCACCGGCTGCAGGCCCACCGCCACGCGGTCGCCATTGGCGAAGCGGCGCCCGGCATACGCCTGCAGCGGGAAGCTCACTTCGCCGGGGTAGTTGCGGTAGCCGCCCGCATGCGAGTACAGCACGCTGCCGCCGTAGAAGCGGTACTGCGCCGAGGCGAAATAGTCCTTGCCGTCATAGTCGGCCTTCAGGATGAGTGTGTCGAAGGACAGATGGTTGGAGGTACGGCGGGTGCCATCGCCGTGTGCGTCGTTGAAGCGCACATCCCAGCGGCCGCGCAGGACACCGCCAAGTGTCCAGCCGGTGTGTGCCGGTGCAGGTGCCGCCGTTGCGGCAGGGGTTTCTGCAGGAGTGCTGACGGCCTCGGCGGGGGTTTCGGCATGTGCAAGCGAGGCACACGCCAGACACAGGGCCAGGACAAGAGGCGAACGGACGAAACGGAACGCAGGATGCATGGCAGGTTCCCAGGCAGGAACAGCAGGAAAGTGGACCCTCGGGCAACAGGGCGCCCACCGCGCCGCAAGGCACGGGCAGGGCGCAACGATGGAGAGGGACGGTTGGGTCTTATGTCTCGGTGGCGTCGAACTCGGCGATGGCCTCGCGGGCCACGCGGAAGCTGTCGACCGCAGCGGGTACGCCGCAGTAGATCGCCACCTGCAGCAGCACCTCGCGGATCTTCTCGCGGCTGACGCCGTTGCGAAGTGCGCCCTTGACGTGGATCTTCAGCTCGTGCGGCCGGTTCAACGCGGAAATCATCGCCAGGTTGATCAGGCTGCGCTCGGCCAGCGCCAGGTCGCTGCGCGCCCACACCGTGCCCCAGCAGTACTCGGTCACCAGTTCCTGCAGCGGCTGGCTGAAGGCATCGGCCTGCGCCAGGGCGCGATCCACATACTCGTCACCCAGTACGTGGCGGCGGATCTGCAGGCCTTTCTCGAAGCGGGAATCGCTCATGCGCTGATGCCTCCGAACAGGGTGTACTTGATGTCCAGGAAATCCTCGATGCCGTAGCGCGAACCCTCGCGCCCCAGCCCGGACTGCTTGATGCCGCCAAACGGCGCTACTTCATTGGAGATGGCGGCGCGGTTGATGCCGACCATGCCGTAGTCCAGCCGTTCGCTCATGCGCCAGGCGCGGCCGAGGTCGCGGGTGTAGCAGTACGCGGCCAGCCCGGAATCGGTGGCGTTGGCCAGGCGCACGGCCTCGGCCTCATCGTGGAAGCGGAACACGGCGGCCAGCGGGCCGAAGGTTTCGTCGGTCGCCACCTGCATCTCTGCGGTGGCATCGACCAGCAGGGTCGGCAGGTAGAAGCACTCGCCCTGCGCGCCGACGGCGCCGCCCAGCAGCACGCGCCCGCCCTTGGCCACCGCATCGTCCACGTGCGACTGCACCTTGGCGACAGCGGCGGTGTTGATCAGCGGGCCGATCTGCGTGCCCTCGGCTTCGCCCGCGCCCACCTTCAACGCGGCGATGCGCGCACGCAGCGCCTCGACGAAGGCATCGTGGATGGCGTCGTGGACCAGGAAGCGGTTGACGCAGACGCAGGTCTGGCCGGCGTTGCGGAACTTGGCCAGCATCGCGCCATCAACCGCCGCTTCGAGATCGGCATCCTCGAACACGATGAAGGGCGCGTTGCCGCCCAGCTCCAGCGACACCTTCTTTACTGTCTTCGCGGCCTTGCCGTACAGCATGCGGCCGACCGGCGTGGAGCCGGTGAAGGTGAATTTGCGCACCTCCTCGCTGTCGAAGAATGCATCACCGATGGACGCGGCATGGCCGGTGACCACGCTGAACATCGCCGCGGGCACGCCTGCCTGCAAGGCCAGGTCGGCCATCGCCAGCGCGGTGAACGGCGTTTCTGCCGCCGGCTTGACGATGCATGGGCAGCCGGCGGCCAGTGCCGGGGCCACCTTGCGGGTGATCATTGCGGCGGGGAAATTCCACGGCGTCACCGCCGCCACGATGCCGATCGGCTGGCGCGTCACCATGATCCGCGCATCGGGGTAGGGGCTGGGAATGATGTCACCGTAGACGCGCTTGGCTTCCTCGGCGAACCACTCGACGAAGCTGGCGGCGTAGACGATCTCCGCGCGGGCCTCGGCCAGCGGCTTGCCCTGTTCGGCGGTCAGCAGGCGCGCAAGGGTTTCGGTGTTTTCGATCAGCAGGCGATGCCAGGCCTTCAGCACGCGCGAGCGATGCTCGGCCGTGGTGGCACGCCAGTCGGCCCAGCCGGCGCTCGCTGCCGCGATCGCGCGCTCGGTTTCGGCGCGGCCCAGGCGCGGCACGGTGCCCAGCACCTGCTGGGTGGCCGGGTCGAGGATCTCATCCACTTCACCGCTGTCGGCGGCGATCCATTGCCCAGCCACCAGCGCACGCTGGTGGAACAGCGCGGACGTTTCAACGTTCATGCATACCTCGTGGTTCGTGTCGGGTGCGGGTAACCGGGTACCTGCGCCGGGAGGGAGTCAGGTAGCCGCGACACTGGTGCCCTGGGGCGCACGCACGGCCAGCAGGTAGTAGGCGAGGGCGCTGACCAGCAGGCCGATCACCCAGGACACATCGACGCCACCGAACAGCTGCGCCCACGCGCCCTGGAAGAAGGCGTTGCTGATGAAGGGCACCTGGGCGATGGCGCCCAGCAGGTAGGCCAGCAGGGCACGGCCATTGAACAGGCCATAGCGGCCCCCATCGCGGGCGAAGATCGAAGCGATGTCGTAGCGCCCGCCGTTCACCACGTAGAAGTCCAGCAGGTTGATCGACACCCATGGCGCCAGGATGAACAGCAGCGCGAACACCGCGTTGATGAAGATCTCGATGAAGTTGGCCGACGCCCACAGCGCGCACAGCGTGGACGCCACCAGCAGGGCGCACGACAGGGTGATGCGGGCCAGCCGTGCCGGCGTCCACGCGGGCGAGAACGTCTGCAGCGAGGTGACGCAGGACAGCACCGCGCCGTACAGGTTCATCGCGTTGTGGCCGATGATGTTGACCAGGAACAGCACCATCAGCACGTAGCCGAACCAGCCAGTGTGCAGGCGTACTGCTTCCATCGCATCGATCTGCTGGCCACCGCTGACCGCCAGCATGCCGAAGGCGAAGGCCAGGATGGGGCCCAGTGCAGCGCCCAGGTAGGTGTAGAAGAAGGGCCGGAACACGCCCACGCTGCGCGGCAGCGCACGCGAATAATCCGAGGTGTAGGGCGAGAAGCTGATCTGCCAGACGCAGCAGATGCCGAACATCGAGAACCAGCCGGCGGGCGAGAAGCTGCCATGGCTGAAGGCTTCGGCGCCCAGGCGCGGCACCATGATGGCCAGGCCGATGGCCAGCGCGCCGCCCATGAACCAGATGCCGATGCGGTTGAAGCCGTGGATGAAGTTGTAGCCGATGATGCCGATGGCCGTGGCCAGCGCCGCACCGATGATGGTGGCCAGCGGCAGCGGCACCGCCGGGATGACCGTGTGCAGGGTCTTGCCGGACAGGATGATGTTGGAGATGAAGTAGCCCAGGTAGATCAGCGTGGTGAAACCCACCACCAGCAGCGAGCCGAAGCGGCCGAACTGCGCGCGGCTCTGGATCATCTGCGGAATGCCGGCCAGCGGCCCCTGGGCCGAGGCAAGGGCGAGGATCGCGGCGCCGAACATATGGCCGGTGACGATGGCCAGCAGTGCACTGGCGATGTCCAGCTTGAACGTCAGCACCGACATCGCGCCGGTGATGACCGCCAGCGGGGCGATGTTGGTACAGAACCACAGTGTGAACAGGTCACGCGGATTGCCGTGGCGTTCCTGCTCGGGGATGTAGCCGATGGAGTGGCCCTCGATGGAGAAAGCGCCATCCTGCTTGCTTGCATTGCTCATGGGCGGATTTCCTTGGCCTGCCGGTCGCCCGGCAGGCGTGCGTCGGGATCGGTCGCGCGCGCCCGGCTGTGCAGGGGCGCAGGAACGATCCGGTCATGGAACCGGGCTGCGCGCCCTCGCCCATCGAGGGGGGGGGGGAGGCGAGGGCGCGCGGGCCGGAGGCGGGAACGGGTGTGGGTGCCGGGCGCGGGGCCTAGCGCATCACGAACGGGTCATCCATGGGGACATCGGACGTACGCAGCCACACCGTCTTGGTCGTGGTGTATTCCAGGGCGGCCGCTGCGCCGCCCTCCCGTCCATGGCCCGAAAGACCGAATCCACCGAAAGGCGCCAGCGGTGAAATCGCGCGATAGGTGTTGATCCAGACCACGCCCGAACGGATTGCCCGGCTCAGCCGGTGCGCGCGCGTCAGGTTGCGGGTGAAGATGCCGGCAGCCAGGCCGAAGGCGGTGCTGTTGGCCTTGCTGATCGCTTGGGCTTCATCGTCGAACACATCCACCGACAGCACCGGGCCGAACAGTTCGGTGGTGATGCTGTCGGCCTGCGGGGACGCGCTGCAGTCGACGATGGTGGGCGGGAAGTAGATGCCGGTGCGGTCGCTGCGGGTACCGCCGCAGAGCACGCGGGCGCCCTGGGCGACCGATGCGGCCAGCACTGCTTCGATGTTCTGGCGCTGGCGCTCGGTGCACAGCGGGCCGAACTCGGTGGCCGCGTCATCGGGGGCGCCGATGCGGATGGCTGCCACTTTCTCCAGCAGCCGCGCAAGGAAGGCATCCTTGATGCCCGCCTGTACCAGCAGGCGCGAACCGGCTACGCAGCTCTGCCCGCTGGCCGCGAAGATCGCTGCCAGTTGAGCGTTCACCGCGCTGTCCAGGTCGGCATCGTCGAACACGATGAACGGCGATTTGCCACCCAGTTCCAGCGAGACGCGGGCCAGGTTGCCGGTGGTGTTGGCCACGATGTGGCGCGCGGTGGCCGGGCCGCCGGTGAAGGCGACCTGCGCTACCTTCGGGTGGCTGCTCAGCACGGCGCCACACTCGGGACCGAAGCCGGTGATGACGTTGACCACGCCCGGCGGGAAACCTGCCTGGTGCAGCAGCCGGGCGAATGCCAGCAGCGGGCCGGGCGCTTCTTCGGAAGCTTTGAGCACCACCGTGCAACCCGCGGCCAGGGCTGGGCCCAGCTTCACCGCCGACAGGAACAGCTGGCTGTTCCAGGGCACGATGGCGGCGACCACGCCGATCGGCTCACGGCTGATCCAGACCTGCATGTCCGGCTTGTCCACCGGCACGAAGCTGCCTTCGATCTTGTCGGCGATGCCGGCGTAATAGCGGTAGTACTCGGCGATATAGGCGATCTGGCCACGGGTTTCGCGGATGATCTTGCCGGTGTCGCGGGTCTCGATGGCCGCCAGTTCCGGCGTCGCCTGTTCCAGCAGGTCGGCCAACCGGTACAGCAGCTTGCCGCGCTGGGAGGCGGTCAGCGTTGCCCAGGCCGGATCGCGCAGGGCACGGTCGGCGGCCTCGACCGCGCGTTCCACCTGCTCGCGGCGCGCCTCGGGCATGGTCGCCCAGGGCGTGCCGGTGGCCGGGTCGATGCTGTCGAACGTACCGGCACCGGCTTCGAAACGGCCGTCGATGTAGAGCTCGAACGGGCTGTCCATGGTCATTCCTGGGCGAAGGCGGGCATGACGTCGTTGATCATACGCAACAGCGAGGCCTTCTTGCGTTCGAAGGACATGCCGGTGTCGATCCAGAACGAGTACTCATCAAAGCCCATGGCCTCGTAGGCCTTCAGGCGGGCGATGACTTCCTCGGCCGGACCGATCACATTGTTGCTGCGCATCGCCTGGGCCGAGTACATCGGGTGGGCGGCAATCTCCTCATCGCTCAGCTTGGCGATCAGGCCCTGGCTGATCGGGCGTTCGTTCTTGAACCACGCGCCGAAGTAGTTGTAGAACACGTTGATCTCATCGGCGGCGACCTGTGCGTCGGCTTCCGAATCGGCCACGTAGGTGTGGCGCAGCAGCATGATCTTCGGGCGCGGCACCTCGCTGAACTTCTCGCAGGCCGCGTTGAAGTGGCCGATCAGCTTCTGCACTTCGTCATCGCCGAAGTGCAGCGGGGTGACCTGCACGTTGCAGCCATTCTGCACGGCGAATTCGTGACTGTTGGGATCGCGCGCGGCCACCCAGATCGGCGGGTGCGGCTGCTGCAGCGGCAACGGTGCCGAGGTGGTGCTGGGGAAGGACCAGAATTCGCCTTCGTGGGCATAGTCGCCCTTCCACAGGCCCTTGATGGCCGGAATCAGCTCACGCATGCGCTGGCCGGCGCCCCAGGCGTCCATCCCCGGCACCATGCGCTCGTACTCGAACGAATAGGCGCCACGGGCGATGCCCAGGTCGAGGCGGCCGTTGGAGATGATGTCGGTCATCGCCGCTTCGCCGGCCAGCTTGATCGGGTGCCAGAACGGGGCCACCACGGTGCCGGTGCCCAGGCGCACGTTCTTGGTCTTGTTGGCGATGTCGGCCAAGTTGAGCAGCGGGTTCGGCGCGATGGTGAAGTTCATGCCGTGATGCTCGCCGGTCCAGATGGCATGCATGCCACCCTCGTCGGCGATCTGGCACAGCTCGATCATCTCGTCGTACAGCTGCTTCTGCGACTGCTGGTCCGAGACGCGTTCCATATGGATGAACAAGGAAAACCGCATTTCAACTCTCCCTTCCAATCAGTTCTTTGACCACACCGCAGGTGTGGTTGCCGTAATAGGTGCCGTAGGTCTTCAGCGCGCTCTCGCGGCAGTAGCGCTGCAGCATGCTCTTGACCGCTGCGTCGGCGATGTCCAGCGCAGGCACGTCGGCCAGCGCCACGTACTGCCCATCGCGCGCGCTCGCCTCGGGGGTGCTGCACAGGAACGTGACGAACTGCCGGTGTGTGTCGGTGTCCGTATAGACGGAGTACACGAAGCTCGGCGAGGCACCGGGCTGATGCCGGGCAAAGATGCGTTCCAATGCGTTGTCTGCACCCTCGTTGCCGATCTCGACGGTGGGCAAGGCCCAGCCGCCTTCCGGCGCTGGCACCAGCAGCAGGCTGTCGTCGTGGGCGATGATCGCGCTGATCAGACCCTTGGTGTCGGTCATGACCTCGGTAGCCACCTTGGCGGGGGTGAAGTAGCCACCGCGGTAGTAGCCCAGCCCGGGCAGGCCGGCCGTATGGAAGTGCTCCACCTGCCCGATCAGGACGGCATGGTCACCCGCCTCCACCACCGTGTGCATGGTGCAGTCGAACCACGCACTGACCTCGTCCAGGATCGGGCTTCCGAGAGCGCTGTTGGTCCAGGACACCGCGGCAAACCGATCCGGATTGCGCCGGGCAAAGGTATTCGATGCGTCGGTCTGTGCCTCGGACAGAATGTTGATGGCAAAGCGCTTGGCGCCCACGAAGTTGTCGTAGTTGCCCGATGCGTTGGCGATGCTGACCAGCAACAGCGGCGGATCGAGCGACACCGAAGCGAACGAGTTCGCGGTGAAGCCGATCGGTTCACCGTCTGCGGTGGTGGACGTCACGATGGTGACGCCGGTCATGAACGAGCCGAAGGCTTCCCTCAGCTCTTTTGGATCGATAGCCATATGTTCCCTCCAACCGATGGCCTGGAATGTGTGCCGCTAGTTCGTTGTGGTGCCCAGCCATTCCGCCAGCGCCGCGTTGACCTTGGCGGGGGCGGTCAGGTTGACCATGTGGCGTTCGTGCGGAATGACCACGGCCTTGCCGTTGCGTGCCAGCGCCGCCATCGACAGGGCCATGGCCGGCGTCGAGTTGGCATCTTCCGCACCGGTCAGTGCCAGGGCAGGGCAGCCCACTTCCGACCAGCGTTCGGCGTAGGTCACATCGCCGCGGGCGAAGGCGCGGTAGGCATCGGCATAGCCCTGCACATCCACGTTCTCCAGCCACGAGCGCACGTCCTCCACCAGTGACGCCTCGGTGGTGCCTTCGTCGAACCAGCGCTGCAACGGGGTTTCCACGTCCACCCGGCCAGTGGCCAGTTCATCCGAACGGGTCACCACCGCGTGCCGGGCGGCATCGGTACGCAGGTGCACGCCATTGATGACGGCCAGGCGGCGCACCAGGTCCGGGCGCTCGATGGCCACGCCGGCGGCGATCAGGGCGCCCATCGAGTGCCCGGCCAGGTTGACCGGGCCCAGCTGCAGGGCGCTGATGAACTCCACCATCCACGCCACGTAGTCGGTCAGCCCGGGCTCGCCCGGCAGGCGCGTGCTCTGGCCGTGGCCGGGCATGTCCACCGCGATGACCCGGCACTGCTGGGCGAAGGCGGCGATCTGCGGACCCCAGGCGGCGGCCTGCATGCCGACGCCGTGGATCAGGACGAGGGGCTCTCCCGCACCCTGGTCCAGGCAGTGCGCCTGTTGGTTACTTGACAGCGGCAGGGTTCGAGACGTCATGGCCGAGCTCTTTCAGGTCCTGGTAGCGGTCACCGATGCGGTGGTGCGGGCGGCCGGCGGTGGCCGCGCCCAGCACGACCACCAGTTCGTCGGCGGCCGGGGCATCGGCAATGGCGAACTGCACGGTCAGGTAGTGCGAGCGGCGGCCTTCGTCGGTCTTGTCCATCATCGGCAGCACGATCGGCGCATTGGCCGGGCCGCGGGTATTGGTGAAGGCCAGGTAGGACTTGGCGCGCACCGCGTTGCGGTAGATGTTGCCGAAGTGCAGGGTGTGGATCAGCGCCGAGGCGTGTTCCAGCTCGCCGTCCAGGCCGACCACCGCGCTCTTGCCGAAGGCCTCCACCGCATCGCCCGAACCGACCTCGCCCAGGATGAGGTCGGTCAGGTGCTGGCTCAGCTGCGGGCCCAGCGCCCGGATCTCCGGCGACAGGTCCTCGACGTAGCCACGGCCGGCCCACGGGTTACGGATCACGGCTGCGGCGGCCACCATCTTCAGCGGCGTGGCAGCGTCGCGGCCCCCGTCCACATGCACGGTCTCCACGTGGAGAACGGTCTTTCGTATCAGGCTCATCTGGTCCTTCCTCGCCGCCGCTGGCGGTCACAATGGTGGTGTACGGTATGTTGGTATACCATTGGCAGCGACGGTATCACGCTCCAAAATCGGCTTGCAATATGTCTATGCGCATTCATTTTTCGCCCGCGACGAAAGTCGCAGACGAGGGGGGTGCGACGGGGACGAGGCGGCCTGCCGGGGTGCGCTATTCATGATCCGTGGTTGAATAGCGTGGACGTACACGAGCTTCCGGCAGCACGCCCGCCACCGCGTGGCTGCCACCTAAAGGGATTGCGAAACACGATGAACCTGAGAATCGACCACTCGCCGGTCACCCTGCGCGAGAAGTGCCTGGAAAAGCTGCGCAACGCGATCATCACCGGCTATTTCCCCTCCGGTGCGCGCCTGGTCGAGCGCACCCTGTGCGAGCAGCTGGGTGTCAGCCGCACGGTGGTGCGCGAAGTGATCCGCTACCTGCAGGCCGAGGGCCTGGTGGAAGTGCTGCCGCAGAAGGGCCCGATCGTGGCCGTGCTGAACTGGGACGTGGCCAGCCAGGTCTACCGCATCCGCCTGGTGCTGGAGCAGAGCGCCGTGGCCGACTGCGTGCGCAACCTCACCGACGACACCGCCGCGCAGATCCAGAAGGCGCTGGAAACCCTGCGCACCTCGTATGGCACCCCGGACATCGCGCCGGTGCTGGAAGCTTCCTCCACGCTGTACGAAACCATCTTCCGTGCCGGCAACAACCACATCGCCTGGGAAATCGTGCAGCGCCTCAATGGCCGCATCAGCCGCCTGCGCGCGATGACCCTGACCCACGTGGACCGCGAGAAAACCGGCTTTGAACGCATCAAGGCCATCTGCGATGCGATCTGCGTGCAGCGCGACGAAGCGCTGGCGCGGCAGCGCGTGGCCGAACACATCGGCGAGGCCGAGGCGATTGCCCATGCCTTGCTCGAACAGGAGCAGAAGTGATGGCCGCTTACTGGATTGCCCACGTGCAGGTGCTGGATGCCGACAAGTACAGCGGTTACACCGCGCTTGCACCGGCCGCCTTTGCGAAGTACGGCGCGAAGTTCCTGGCCCGTGGTGGCCGCTCGGTGGTGCTGGAAGGCGATCTGCCCGACCGCCATGTGGTGATCGAGTTTGCCGACCTGGAAACCGCCCAGGCCTGCCATGCCTCGCCGGAATACCAGCAGGCCAAGGCCAAGCGCGAAGGGCACTGCATCGCCAGCGTGGTCATCGTCGAAGGCTGACGACCGCTCTGGTAGATCCACGCCATGCGTGGATGCTCTCCAGTAGATCCACGCCACGCGTGGATGCTCCCGCTACCCCCGTGAGGCTTCGATGATTCTGCTTTGGCTCTCAACCCTTCGAGCGAGGGCTTGGCAGCGCGCGGGCAATCGAGCCGTCCCATGGGGGGCGTTCACCGATGGGCATGCCGAACGGCCCAGCTCATCAGTGACTCGCTTCAGTGGCCATACGGATTTCCTGGAGCGTCTTGAACCGGGGCATGCCGCGACTCTCTGGCCTGCTGCTGCCATCGGGATAATAAAATATGGTCTTGTTGCCTTCGCGCTTCACCTTGGGGCTCACTGAGTAAGTCAGGAATCCAGCATGAAAGGCGGGCTCGAAGTGGATGACGCGTGCGTCAGGCGCGCGATATATTAGGAATGAGGGTTGGTCCGTGGTCAGGGTGATGATCTTTCGATGTCCGCCTATGAAGTGTTCCTTCAGCCACGGGTAGTAGTCAGGCTTTATTGACATGACGCCTTCAGTGCTGACGCTGGACTCGGCGTTGGGGGCGCCATATGCGGAACGGACGTCGTCAAAGATTACAACGACGTCGCCTCCCATGCCCTGAATCACATCACCTCCAAATCTGGATGGATCTCCGTGCTCGACTCCAAAGGTTACGTTGCTGAGTTTCCAGCGGCACGCACCGCCGCCATCGACTGCCATTGAGGCGTCGTAAACATTTGTTCCTGGGCGGCGTACGGGCCGAATCTCAAGTGACGCATAGTTGTCTCGTGTACGTTTTTCCCAGTCCAGCATGGACCGGTACGTCGTGGTGCATGTCGTCGTGCGGTAGATCGCCCGCATATCTCGGGCCACAAGTTCTTCGGGCACCGTGACCGTCACCTTGACCGTGCCAGCCTCCGGCCTGGGTGAAAGTGCTTGATTCCGGGTAAGGTGACAGCCGCTTAGAAGCAGGAGGCCGAGGAGTGCGGCCTGCCTCGGAAGGCTCATCGGCTGGAGTCGGGACATGCGGACCCCTCCTGAATGCTGACGGCGCCATCGGCATCCTCTTTCAAACAGAATGTGGCTTCGTAGATGGCGGTGGGAAAGTACCAGAGACTTGGAATCTTCCGGCTTACCTGGAAGTAGTAGGTTGTGTTCATTTTCAATCGAAGGTGTTGCCTGCTCTGTTCGGGCGCATCCTGTTCGTAGCCTGCTGGCGTTGAGCCGTATGAAATGCAGTTGCCCGGCCTCAGCGTCTTTGGCTTGGCATTGTCCTTCAGGCTGATGGCCCAACTGTGGGGTTCGAGCGTGTCGGACTCCATTACCAGCAAGCTGGCCACCGGGAACGACCGCCTTGCTTCTTGTGGGATGCAGATCGCGGGCATGCCATCCACAAGCCGGACATCCGCCTCTTCTCTGACCAGCTGGAACGCGTGGGACATGTCCGCGGCTGCGCAGCAACCGGCGGCCACGAGCAGCGCCAAGGCGCTCTTGAAATTCTGCATTGGCTTTGTGATGTCTCCGACTGCACGACTCTGACGGGGCGAGCGAGTCAATGGACCCGATCACTTGCCAGCATTTTTCGTGTCGCCTGAAGGACGGGGGCGCTTGGCAGTCTGGAGCGACCATTGCACGGCGATTTACGAGAGGCGCGTCACATATGGGCTGACCGGACCGTGAGTGAAAAGAGGGCAGAGGCGACATGCTGGAAACCGCCCAGGCCTGCTATGCCTCACCGGAATACCAGCAGGCCAAGGCCAAGCGCGAAGGGCACTGCATCGCCAGTGTGGTGATCGTCGAAGGCTGACCACGCTTCTGTCGATCCACACCATGCTCGACTGCTGTTGGTGACGCAGCCGAGCATGGCTTGTATGTTCCCCCCGGCTCCTACGAGGTATGTAGGAGCCAGGGTGGAGGGACCGACAAGCATGGATCTGCGGATAGCCGCCGACAGACGAGCCGAGCGATCCCCATCCCGCACACGAACGTCGATAAAGGATCGTACGGCCCCCAAAAGGGGATCGTCGATGTAGGCAA